>JALRIJ010000137.1 GCA_023255485.1 Flectobacillus sp. | reverse complement strand
AATCGTCAAAAGGGCTTCTAATATTTTCAATAGCTCTAGTTGTCTTTATATCATTATGCCCAAGCAGTTCTTGTATCAACTCAACGTCAATTCCTCCCTTTCTATAAGACAATCCCTTCCTTTTCTCAAAAATCGGAAATCTTCTTTACCTTTGTGCCAAATCTGTTTTCCACGTATGGAGGTATCTATTGTTATTGTAAATTATAATGCTGCTCAATTGGTTATCAATGCCATTGACTCGGTGAAGGAACATACCAAAGGGGTAAGTTTTGAGGTAATTGTCGTGGATAATGACTCGAAGGATGGGAGTGAATCCTTGGTATTGGCTCAACATCCAACTGTCAAATGGATTCAGACTGGCTATAATGCGGGTTTTGCTAGGGCAAATAATGCGGGCTTTGCGGTGGCTCAAGGGGAGTATATCTTGCTGTTAAATGCGGATACGCTCTTTTTTGACGATGTGCTAACCAAAGCGGTAAATCGTTTAAAAGCAGATGCCACCATTGCAGCGGTCGGAGGCCTCCAGCTGAATGCCGACAAATCGCCAATGCCTTATTATAAAAACTCGACGCTTCTTCGTCGTACTTTTTATATTTTACCTTTTCCTTCGCTGCTCGAACGCTTATTTCCTGAGCCTGTTTTTCCGAATCAAAACCAAACAGACTTATTGGTTGGGGCATTTATGTTGCTGCCAAAGTCGGTGGTCAAACAAACAGGTGGTTTTTCGGAAGATTTCTTTATGTATGGCGAAGATGTAGAATGGTGCGGTCGCTTGGCAAAAGTCGGAAAATTGTGTTACTTTGAAGATATTTGCTTTATCCATCTCGAAAACGAATCGCCTTTCAGACGAAAAAATACGTCCTTCGTCAATCGCTTCAGTGTTCAGATGCAGGTATCTAACTTACTTTGGATACGTAAACAATTTGGGGTTTTAGCGTATTTGGTAATTATGCTACATTATGTAAGTTTGGGGCTGTTTTTTTATGTTTGGAAAGTGGCAGTGACGCTGTTAAAAGGTAAAAAACCTTTTTCCGAGTTAACTAACCAGCTTATGTTCTTACGGAAAGTAGGCGTATTGCTCAAGTTTTTCTTACCCACGCTCTTTAATCGAAAAGGGTTTTACAAAGTATCGCCACTTGATAATATAGATCAACGATTTTCATGAAAAAACAAAAAATAATAATCTTCACTCCCTTAGCTGGTCGAACAGGTTCGGAAATGATGATTTGGTATATTCTGAAGCATTTTGATAGAAGCCTTTTTGAAATCACGATTGTTAGTTTTTCTGACGGTGAATTGATGAAAGAATTACCTGCTGATGTGAGAGGATTTGTGATTAATAAGAATTTTTCGTTGTTGGATAAACTCAAATTTAAGCTAGGGCATAATCCGATTTCAAAAGCGATTCAGCAAATTCAGCAAGAAATACAGGCAGATATTTGGTATGTCAATACGATAACATTGCCTGAGGTATATCCCTTGGCAAAAGGTTTTTCGGTGAAAGTGGTTACCCATTTTCATGAGTTACCTTTATCGTTTGGCTCGATTAAACAGCAAGATTTAGAAGCAATTATTGAGTATTCTGACCTGAACATTGGTTGTGCGGCCTGCGTTTGCAATGCTATTGAGTTGGCAGGAGGAAAAAAGGTTTCGTTGCTCTATTCCCTAGTAGATACCTCTACGATTCTGGCGGATACGAATCGAATGTCGGTGTTGAAAGAGCAGTTAGGCATTCAACCACAGGATACAGTTTGGGTGATGTCTGGTACTACTGACCCTCGCAAAGGTTTTGATTTCTTACCTAAAATTGCGGCACAACTCCCCGAATCGCATCATTTGATTTGGGTAGGAGGAAGGCAACATACGGGTTTTTCTTATTATGTAGAGAAAATTTGTGAGCGTCTTCAAGGAGGAGCTACTATTCATATTTTAGGAGCACAGAAGGCTGATTATTATAATTACTTGGCTCTGGCAGATGCCTTTTTATTACTGTCACGAGAAGATCCTTATCCCTTGGTAATGATTGAAGCGGCCTTCTTAGGAAAGCCTATTTTCGCTTTTCAGTCAGGTGGTGTCATGGAGTTTGTACAGCAAGGCATGGGCGGAATCGTTCAAAATTTTGATGTAACAGCCCTTGTAGCATTGATGACTCAGTGGAAACAAGGTTTGTTGCCTACCGATGCAAGCATCAGTAAAGCAAGAGCAAGTCAGTTTGATGCCTTAGTACAGTTGAAAAACTGGGAAAAAATCATGACGACGAACTTTCTCAACGGGTGAATGAATTGACCCGCTAAGTGAGTTAATCAAAGAATAGTATTTTTTAGAAAGTTTAAACAGCTTCTGCTAGTGCATTAAATCCAAAAAGTAACATTCATAATTTTGCATCACTATTTATTACTCGCTTAAACTATTTTTATGAATTATATTTTATTCGACGATGCTGCAATTCGTCCTCATTTATTACCCTTGGCATTTACTCGTCCTACCGCTGAAATGCGTGTAGGTATTCAGACCATCAGTAAAAAGTGGGAAGGCTATCTGAAAGAAAGCATTAGCTATTTGACAGAGGCTTATTTGCAGACAAAATATCCTTGCAAACACGCACCCGACTCTATTTATATCAACGGAGCCGTATGTCCTTCGGATGCTTTGGTACGTGCCGTGGTTGCCTTACAAATGGGCGAAGGACTCGAAAAAGAGGGAACCTTATTGGCTTATCGTAAAGCATCCCCTTTGGAAGACATCGCAGATATTGCCGTGAATACGTTTGAAGGAGAGGTGCGTATTATTCGTCATGTAACTGATATTTTCGCTCATAATGGCGAGCAACTTAGAGCCGATTTTGCTAGAATCACCCGAGGAAGAACCTCTGAGCCGATAACAGACCGTTTTACGGCTTATTATAACGAATCACAAATCTTTATTGAAGAAGGAGCAAACATCAAAGCGGCTTCGTTGAATGCAGAAAATGGCCCTATTTATATCGGTAAAAATGTAACTATCATGGAAGGTACGCACATTCAAGGGCCGTTTGCCATTTTGGATGGTTCGGCGGTAAATGTAGGCGGTAAAATGCGTCCAAATACCACCATTGGCCCTTCTTGTAAAGTTGGGGGAGAAGTCAGTAATGCCGTTATGTTTGCCAATTCAAACAAAGGACATGAGGGATTTATGGGTAATGCCGTGATTGGTGAATGGTGTAACTGGGGAGCAGATACCAATAATTCTAACCTGAAGAATGATTATACAAAAGTAGAATTGTGGAGTTATGCAACCAATCGCTATGAAAATACAGGCTTGCAATTTGTTGGTATTATCATGGGTGATCATTCAAAATGTGGGATTAATACCATGTTTAATACGGGAACAGTGGTAGGCGTAAATTGCAATATTTTTGGAGCAGAGTTTCAAGCAAGACACATTCCTTCGTTTTCGTGGGGAGGAGGCGAAACCTTCAAAACATATCATATTCGCAAAGCAAATCAAGTAGCAAGAGCGGTTTTTGAACGCCGTGGAAAAACCTTTGACGAAGTCGAAGAAAATATATTGAAAGAAGTATTTCAATTGACTCATACGAGTTAATAGTGTTGGCTTAACTACCTGTTATTAAACCTTATAGGTTTTAGAAACCTATAAGGTTTTCCAGTGAGTTAATTCATTTGAGTTAATAGCGTTGTGTTAATAAACCTATAAGGTTTGTCCGTAAGTTGTCTCACGTGAGTTAACTGTTTTGTTTTAAACCTTATAGGTTTTAGAAACCTATAAGGTTGTTCAGCAATCAAATTATGTTATTTAACGAAATCATAGGGCTTGAAGCCATTAAACAAACGCTGATTCGCTCTGTCCGTGCGAATCACGTAGCCCATGCCCAGTTGTTCTACGGAACGGTTGGCAGTGCGAATTTGGCAATGGCTTGGGCTTATTCGACCTATATCAATTGCGAAAATAAGCAAGAGCAGGATGCTTGTGGCGTTTGTGCCTCTTGTGCCAAAATGAATAAATTGGTGCATCCTGATGTCCATCATATTTTCCCGAGTCCGAGTGCCAAAGATGCCATTGTCGAGTTGTTACCCACTTGGCGAAAGTTTTTACTCGAAAGTCCGTACCGAAGCCTAACCGATTGGTTAGAATTTACAGGAACAACGGGTAATAAACAGGGAATTATTCCGATTAAAGAAGCCCATAATATCATTGGGAGTTTATCCCTAAAAGCCTTTGAAGCAGAATATAAAACCCTGATTATCTGGCAACCAGAGTTGATGAATATTGAGTCTGCCAATGCTTTATTAAAAGTTTTGGAAGAACCACCCGCCAAAACGCTCTTTATTCTCGTATGTAACGATGTGAACAAGTTGTTAACGACCATTTTGTCGAGAACTCAACGAGTGACCATCCCAACGTTTAGCGACGAAGAGGTGCAGCTTTTTCTCCAAAAAAACAAAGGCGTAGAAGCCAGCAGAGCCAAGCAAATTGCCTATTTGTCGGAAGGGAATTTATCGAAAGCTCAGTTTTTAATCCATAAAGATTCCGCAGGAAAACACCAGTGGTTTGCCGCATGGATGCGAAATTGTTACAAAGCAGATTTGGCAACGTTAGTAAAAACAGCCGATGAGTTTGATGCCTTTACGAAGGAAGACCAAAAGGGAATGATGGAATATGCCTTGAATATTTTTCGGGATTTATTAATCTGGAAAAATGGAGCAACAAGTCTTATCCGTTTAGAAGGCGAAGAACTGACCTTTGTACAAAATTTCTCCAAAGCGATTAAAGCCGCAGCGATTGAATTGGTAGTAGGCGAATTAAACGATACGTATTATTACCTCGAACGCAATGCCAGAGCTAAAATCTTGCACTTGGATTTGTCCATTACGATTTCACGAATGTTTAGAATATAAATCATGACAACAATAAAGTTAGGAACGAGAGGCTCAAAACTTGCTTTGTGGCAGGCTTACTTTGTTAAAGAGACCTTAGAAGCAGGAGGATTACCTGTTGAAATCGTTATCATAGAGACTAAAGGCGATAAAATTTTAGATCGTTCTTTATCGAAAATTGGCTCAAAAGGCGTATTTACGGAAGAATTAGAAGAAAAACTTCGTTCGGGTGAAATTGATATTGCTCAGCACTCAGCCAAAGATTTACAGTCAGAATTGGCGGAAGATTTAGAACTGATTGCCTTTACGGAAAGAGAAACCGTAAACGATGTATTGGTGTCGTTCTCGAAAAACCTATCTCTAGAGAGTGGAGAGTCTTTTGTAGTAGGAACGTCCTCAACCCGTCGTGTGGCGATGCTTAAGCATTTTTACCCCCATATCAAAACCGTTGATATGCGTGGGAATTTACAAACTCGTTTGGCAAAACTAGAAAGTGGCGTGTGCGATGCCTTATTGTTGGCCTATGCGGGTGTACACCGTATGGGTTACGAAGAACACATTGCTCAGTTAATCGACAAAACGACTTTTACCCCAGCCGTAGGACAAGGTTCGGTAGCCATTGAATGTGCTTCAACGCTTGACCCAGCTAAAAGAGAACGCATTCGTGAATTACTAAACGATGCTGAAACAGAACAGCAATTATTGGCAGAACGTGCTTTTTTGAGACGTTTGCAAGGTGGTTGTAGCATCCCTGTTTTTGGACTTTGCGAAGTGGAATTACTAGACGGTTTCGGTTCTCAATTGTCCATGACAGGCGGTATAATCTCTTTAGATGGCAAAGAAATCATCAAAGAAACCATCAAAGGAACAGACCCGATTGCTGTGGGAGAAGGTCTAGCCGAAAAAATCATCTCTTTAGGAGGTGATCGTATTTTGAGAGAAATTAAAGCGGCGATGTAGGCTGCTGGATAGATAAAATAAAAAGGAGGTTACTTTGAATAGTTACCTCCTTTTTACTTTACAAATTTTCAATCTCATCAATGCTCAACCCTGTAGCTATTGCAATAAGCTCGTTGGAAACCCCATTTTGTTTTAAAAGTTTAGCCGTTTCTCGTTTAGCTTCAATTTTACCTTCCATTTTTCCCTCGTCAAAAGCAGTGTCAATTACTCCTTTTAAATCTCGATACACTTTCAAACTTTGTTCATATTCTCGTTTTCAATAGCATTATATTTAGCAATTTCAGCATACTCAAATGCTTGTGTGAATATCTCATCTTTGAAAATTTCCGTAAATGGGTTGACATACTTAGCTTTCATAATTTGTTGCTGTTATGGCTGTGAATTTCCGGATATTTTTTATTTTATTGAAGAATGACTGGTGATATTGCTGTTAATCTGTAAGTTACAAAACAATACAAATCCCCTAAATATTCGATTGGTTCATCATTCTGCATTTAAAAATTGGGCGTTCGCCTAGTGGAACGATGATGATGAGGTTGTTAGAAACACTATCGCCATTTCGTAGAATGTAACCGCTTTGTACTCGGGTTGTGCGAGTAACTGTTTTACCGTCTTTGATGTCGCTGAAACTTCCATTGAGGTAAAAGGGCTTGGCACTAACACTGACATTTTTTGAAGTAAGGCGTTTTCCTGTTGCATTTAAACAGTCAAAAATGGCAATCGTACCAGGGGTAACATACGAACCACTGAATACATTTCCTGTTCCTTCATCTAGGAAAAAACGATGACAGCCACTGTGGTTGGTGACATACACTGTCACTTCATAACGAGCGTAGGTTTCGTTACCTATCTCCTTTTTTTGTTCGTTGGTAATGGTGAAACCTATTTCTGCTCCATCGACATTCGTTACATTATTTTCCTGTAAATCGAAGACTCTTTGAGCAAATACACTGCTTGTTACGAGTAATAAAATAGCTGTTAGGGTAAATAGTTTACGTGCGTTCATGTACGGATTTTGGTTTTGTAAATTCATTCTAGCTCTAAAGATACAAGGCAAATATCATATTTGAAATTATATCGTTTGGTGTCTTGTTGAAATAAAATGTAGCGAATCTAGCCGACGAATTCGATTATCATTCATCGTTAAGCTCCTTATTCCATACGAATTACCTCCTTTGTTTCGTTACTAGGGGGTGACGACAGCTAAATTTGAATGTTGTCTAACTGAAAATTAACAATAATAAACCTTTCTAAAATGAAAAAAACATTTTTCCTTTCTCTGGTAATTCTTTTTTGTGCGGCACGCTCTTTTGGGCAAAATGAATTAAATTTTAAAAGCACTTCTGCCGATTCCGCTACAGTGGTCTTTTATCGAAGTGGACAATTATGGCGAGCCTTGGTCAATTTCACCATTCGTGCCAACGGAACGGAACTTTGTCGATTGAGTAACAACCGTTACTTGGTCTATAAGACTGTTCCACAGAAATGTACTTTTACGAATGTAGCAGGTGGACTCAATATTCCTGATAAAGAAAAATTAGAAATGGAATTGGAAGGGGGAAAGGTATATTTTGTTCAATGCGACATTAAATCGGGATTATTTACCGATAGGATGGAGATGACAGAAGTGACCGAGTCAACCGCCAAACGAAAAATGGCTGGAGTCCAGCCTGATTACTGTAACGGTAAGTAATTAAATGCGATATCATTTATGGTCATTTCCTTTTAGCGGGCGACTTCAGTCGCCCGCTAAAAGGGAAAGTTCAGCTCGTTTTTGCGGTTTGACTTCTATTTAGACGGCGACTTCAGTCGCTGGTTAAAGAAAAAATAATGATAAAATACTTAGGATGAGTGATTTATCATTATTTTCTCTGATTCCTCAGATTGATTTTTGTTTAAAATACAGAACGTTGAGTAATAAAAAAGGGAGTAAACGCATCCATACGTTTACTCCCTTTTTATGCAGATGATTTAATTTTTCTTGATTAAGTAATCAGACACATTTATTTTAAGAATCATACAGGAGTATAGTGAGTGTAAATTATTGATTATTAAAATTTTATAACACTATGTTTCCTATGTATCTATGTGGTTAAATATGTCGTGGTACTTACTCCACCACAACCTTATTTACTTTTACGCCCTTCAAGGTAAAGCCTTTAACGGTTGTTTTATCGACAGCTCCTTTCTTGGTAGTAATGTCTAGGTTTTCAAAGTGGAAATTCGATAAACGACTTTGATCCGTAATTTCTACGTCATAGAAAACATCACAATCGAGCTTGATGTTCTTCAAGCTGATATGGTCGCAGTACGATACAGGAGCATCTTTACGCCCTTGAAGGTCAAAGAATTGTTTCCATGGTTTTACATAAATCAGACTTCTCGCTTGTCCTGTTACGTTTTCTACGCTGATATACTCGTATAATTGAGGGGTATCTGGACGCATTTTTAACCATAAAACTCTGCTTGCTTCGCTCACATGGCAGTTACGCATGAC
>JALRIJ010000136.1 GCA_023255485.1 Flectobacillus sp. | reverse complement strand
CATTCCATCTATTTTCATTTTCGTGGTCGCTTTGTTCGCATCGTAGTCGCTTGCTTTGATACTAGCACTGCGTAAGGTAATCGTTTGAGAACCTGTCAACGAAGAAATTTTATTAGCTCCTTTGTCAGTATAACTTGCAGATACGATGTACGTTCCAGCTTTTCCATTGTCTTTGGTTGGGTAACTTCCTTTCACAGGTTTGCTTGCTTTTTTGTCGTCTGCTAAGGATAAAATGTAGCGAACCATTTCTTTAGCTTCTTCTTTGGTTAATTGTGGGTGAGCCGACATTGCTTGTTCGCCCCATACGCCACTACCTCCATTGACAATTTTATCAGCCAATTTACCTTCTGCCATAAATGCTTTTTTGTACTTTTTAGCAACGTCTAGGTACGTTGGTCCAATTGATTTCTTGTCAATTGAGTGACACGATTTACAGTCAGAAAGCTCAATTAGGCGTTTCCCTGCCGATACGCTCAAGTTGGCTTGGTGTCCTTGGGCAATCACTGTTTTGTCGAATCCTTCCAAATAATCAATGCTTACTTGCACATCACTAGGGTCGATTTTTTTGTTTGCCAACGAACCATCTTCTTTATCCGCCACTTTTACTTCGTAATCAATTTTGTCATCATTCCAGTAAAACGACTGATTTCCTTTGATAGCAACTTCTACTTTTGGTATTTCGTTTCCAATTTTAATTTCGAGACTTGCTTCGCTTACATTTCCTGCGACATCCGTTACTTTTAGAGTTGGGTGGTAAATGCCAGCTTTGGTAAAGGTGAAGCTAGGGTTGGGCAAATTACTTTTAGCTGCCCCTTTTGCAAAAGTCCATTCATAAGTTAATGCATCGCCGTCATAATCCTTCGTGCCTTCTGAGCTAAAGTTGATTTTTGAAGGAACACTTCCCGCATTTCTATTTGCCTGAATAGCTACGACAGGTTTGCGGTTTCCTGCGTTAAATTCTAGGCGAATTAAACGAGCGTCATCGTTTTGAGCAAACCAATTTTGTCCATATTCTAGTACATACAATGAACCATCTTTTGCAAATTGCATATCCATTGGGTGACTAAATTTAGTGTTTGGTAAGAAACGCTCCATTTTCACAAAATCACCGTTTGGCTTCATCGTTACAATATTAATCCAGTCACGCATCCAGTCATAAGCAAAGAATTTTCCTTGATAATACGACGGGAATTTCACTTTAGAAGTAGCTTCAAAATCTTCTCCATAAAATACAGGGCCACCCATGGCATTACGTCCGCCTTTACCAACGATTGCTCCAAATTCAGGAGAATCAGCATAAGGGTAATAGATGAATGCTTTTTGAGCAGGAGGCAATTCTCTTAAACCCGTATTGTGTGGCGAGTCATTGATAGGCTTCAAAGGGTCGAAGGTAATACCCGTACTATCTTTTGTAAAATCACGGTCACGGTAAGCACGGTTATCGGCAACAAACAAAGGCCAGCCATAATATCCTGCCTGACGAGCTTGGTTAACTTCATCGTGTCCACGAGGACCATATTTAGCCGAGTTTTCGCCAGCATCTGGGCCTACTTCACCCCAATATAAAAAGCCTGTGTGTTTATCTACCGAAATACGATAAGGGTTACGGTTACCCATCACATAAATTTCTGGACGAGTTTTGTTTCCGTTTGTGCTTGCAGCCTCTACAGGGAATAAGTTTCCTGCTGGAATGCTGTACGTTCCGTCTGCTTTAGGCGTAATACGTAAAATTTTACCTCTTAAATCATTTGTGTTTGAAGATGTTGCACGAGCATCCCAACCTGCACGACCAGCTCTGTTATCAATTGGAGCAAAGCCATTTGAGGTGAAAGGGTTGGTATCATCTCCTGTAGAAAGAAACAAATTTCCTTGTGCATCCCAGTCGATAGAACCGCCTGTATGGCAACATTCCGTACGTTTTACAGGAACACGAAGCATGATTTTTTCCGTACTCATAACAAGCGTGTCTTTGGCATCGTCATAGACAAAGCGAGATAAACGGCTTGCCGTATCTGCTCCCGCAATGGCAACCGATGGAGCGTAATATAAATAAAGCCATTTGTTTTGCTTGAAATTCGGGTCGATGTTCAAGCCCATCAAACCATATTCAAACTTAGAATAAACGTTTAAATCGGCAACTACTTTTGTTTTTTTAGTCGTTGGATTGTAAGACTTTAATAGACCTTTACGTTCTGCAAATAAAACTTTTCCGTTGTCTAAAACTGTCAATTCAGTCGGCTCATCCAATTTTTCTGCTAATACAGAACGAATAAAACGGTTTTCTTCAGGTCTAGCTTTCGTAAAGTCTAAAGCAGGCCCACTTGCAACCCACTTTAATCCACCTAGAATGTGTTTTAAAACTAATTCTTCAGTAAAAGTTTCGTGCGTATGTCCCCAGTTGGTATAAAAAGCACGTCCACCATCGTATTCATGGTACCAAGACATCGGGTGAAAATCGCCCATAGTGCCTTCTTTATAGCTTTTTTCATCAACAGTTAATAAGACATGAACGTCTGTGTTAAATTCTTTGTAGCTATAAAATTCATCAGTACGGTCAAATGACTCAGGCATAAACTCCGTGGACAAATGGTTTTTATCCGTTACATGGAACGTCCCTTTCTGTACATTGGATACGTTTTTGCCTGGGTGTCCATTGAAATAACCACCGACCAATTTGCCATACCAAGGCCAATCGTATTCGGTATCCGATGCTGAGTGAATCCCTACATACCCACCACCTGCTTGGATATAGCGTTCAAAAGCATTTTGTTGTTTGTCATCCAATACATTTCCTGTGGTACTGTTAAAGACAACCGCTACGTAATTGCTTAGATTTTTCTCGTTGAAATCATCCGCATTTTCGGTAGTATCCACTGCAAATCCATTTTGTTGCCCCATCAAGCGTAGTGCCTTATTGGCATACGGGATAGAGGAGTGGCGGAAGCCTGCGGTTTTAGAGAAGACTAAAATCTTCCTTCCTTGAAGAGGATTGGACGTTTGCCCGATACTGGTCATGAATGAGCCCAGTAATAAAAGGACAGATAAAATTTTATGATTCATAGAATGCTTTGTTAATTGGATTTAATTGTACTCAGTAGTCACTGTTCTACTGTGTTATAGTTAATTGATGTAAAGATATAAGATAGAATACTTAATGTGTAATTTTATATTGAAAATGTACTATCTGACCTTCTTTGCAGGGTATAAAAAAAAGGCTACCTTCAAGAATGAACTTGACGATAGCCCCGTTGTTAAGACTGGACTGCTCCAGTAGCTACATTTAGGCGAATTTAAATAAGGTATTAATACAAGTAAGGAAGATGTAATAAGGCTTTATCACTTAGAGCTTACCATCTTCTTCCGTGGTGATGATGTCCATTTTGAGGATATACAACCACTGGAGGAGGTACTACCACTACTCTTGCTTGATTATTATAACCATATCCTCCTTGATTACGAACATCATAAGGATTTCGTGGATCTAGTGGATAACCGTTATAGTTATTTCTTCTGTTGGGTTTACAGCTTGCGTAAGCTCTACTACGGTAATCGTAAGGATTTTTATGGTCTAAATCATAAGCTCCGTAACGAGTATAATCTTGTTGACTGTATCGTTGATTGCGGTTATAGTCATTACCGTAAGGCTGTTGACCTCTATTGTCATACCCACCATTGGTTTGTTGTGGATACTGATTGTACTCACGTTGTGCATTGGCACTAAAAACGAAACCAAATGCTGCAATAAATAAGGCGATGATGCTACGTTTCATGGTGATGGTTATTTATGCCTTTAGGGCCGGTGATTTTTAACTGTTGTACTCAAACTCATGTATATAACGCACCATACGTAGTAGTATTTTATTCTAAGTTGTTAACGTTTTGTTAATCATATTTTCGGCTTTTTGGCCTAATTTGCAGATAAAACGACTGATTTGTGGAGATATTTTATTAGTTATTGTTAATGAAATGTTAAAGCTAAAGCTCTGTTAAATTATTCATCATCTCTGATTGCTTTTTGTCATCTGCTACGACCATTCTTCTAATCTTTGCTGGTTCTTTTCTATCCTTGACGTACTATTGTATCACAATTCTAAACAATTCGCTTGTAGAAGATACTCTTTCGTTAATTTTGATTAATTTAGATTATCTCCTTTTGTGAACTTTATACGGAAGTATCTTTAAAAAGTCTCAAATTCAAAAAAAAGTTGTTTCGATATACCATGACTGAAGAATCAAATACGAGCATCGGGAAAAAAATATGGAGTTTTTTTATTGCTGATGAAGCTCCTGTAAGTCCTACAACTACAGGAACTTCTGTAACGCCTGTGCCAGTGGCTGAGGTCGTTCGGCCAGTAACATCCGAAGCGGGTTCGGTAGATAAAAAATTTATCGATCACTTTGTAAACTTGCTTGAAAAAGCCAATTTGCAAGGGCCTGATTATTTTGAATACCGAGAAACGTTGAAAAACTTAGAGGGCTTAGGCCTATCAGAGGACAAACGTTATCAGGCAGCTTGGGCAAGTTTCAAGGCGATGTCGAATAGCACGGATTATTCGGTGCTGACGAATACTGCCAATCAGTATGTGACAATGTTGGATACTGACCGACAACATTTTTTGAAGGATGTTGAAAATGCCATTACTGAAAAAGTGGGCGGACTCAAAAATGAAGTCTTGCGAATGCAACAAGAGAATGAGGCAATTGCCAAGCAAATTCTAGCACTTCAACAAAAAGTAGAAGCCAATAAGACGCAGATAACCAAGTTGACTGGCGATATTGGGGAGCAGAGTGCTAAAATCACAACCAATAAAAATAACTACGAAGTCACTTACAGCTCTTTTGTTGAACAGATTAAAAGTGACATCAGTAAAATTCAACAGTATATCGCCAATCAATAAGGTAATACAGTTTTTCCGTTCGTACCCGAAGAACGTTCACATTAACAAAATTACCCCTTGGGGATGGGGATTTTAAACCAATGGCAGATTTATCACAAATTGGAGGAGGAAACGCACCTCAAAAATCTTTCTGGAGTAAACCCGAAGGTCTTACTTCCATGTTGTTTCTAGGAGCTGTGGGAGCTTATTTGCTCTACCACATCAATGATATTTTGGAATTTCTGATTAAAGTAACCGAAAATACGCTCTATTTAGGAGGTCTATTGGCGGTGTTAGCATTCTTTATCTTCTTGATTACCAGTAAAGATATTCGCACGGCGGTCTTCTTTTTGTATAAAACGTTGATGCGTAACCTGACAGGTTTAGTCATTCAATTAGATCCGATTGCGATTATGAAAATCTATATTGAGGATTTAAAAGAGAAGCGTCAAAAAATGTCAGGCCAAATTGATATTCTGGCAGGACAGTTGACCAAATTGAACAAGAAAATCAACGAGAATAACTTAGAAATCAAGCAGAAATTTGCGGAGGCTAACAAAGCAAATAGTATGGCTGATAAACCGGGTATGAAAGAAGCGGCTTCTTTAGCCACTATTGAAGGAGCAGGGTTACAAGAAATGAACGAAAAGCTTTTGCCATTACAACGCAATATGCAAACGGTATTGGGTTTTATGGAAAAAGTACAATCTTCGGCCGACTACATTATCAAGGAAACGGAGATTAAGGTGAAGTTGAAAGAAACCGAATACGAAATTGTAAAAAGTAGTTCGAGTGCTTTGAAAACTGCTGTAAGTATTTTCAAAGGAAACCCCGATAAGAAATTCTATTTCGACGCTTCTATGGAATATATCCAAGACGATATGAGTATGAAATTGGGTGAAATGAAACGTGCTATGGACTTATCAATGGACTTTATTAATGGTGTGGACATTCAAAATGGCGTATTGACCGATAAAGGACAAGCAATGTTGGAAGCCTACAACAAAGGTGATTTCAAGTTGATTAATTTGGATGCTCCTTCGGGAACACCAATCAAAACGATTAATCCACCCAAGGATGCTGGGTATAAGAGTTTGTTAGATTAAGAATCAATTTTTTAGTAATAGTAAAGAAGGCTTCGTGATAAACGAGGCCTTCTTCGTTATCGGAATAATATTATTTTCTTGATGCCGAAAAATTAGTGTAATTTTGTCATTCACGAACTAACGTTTTGAGCCTTAGTTTATCCACAAACAATTAACGTTTATAAAACGATGCAATAAGGCATAGTCTAAGTTTACACGCCATGTCTCTGTAAACAAAATGCCTTGAAGTATAAATTATTCGCTGCATGATTCATTCATCACCAATGCCTCAGACAAATCCTAGTTTTGAAGCACCTAAGAAACCGCTTTACTTTCCTAATTTGAATGGAGTAAGGTTTATTGCTGCTTTTGCAGTGATTATTCACCACATTGAACAGGCAAAGCGTGCTTTAGGATTACCTAATCTATATAAAAACTACCTTATTAATCAGGCTGGAAAACAGGGTGTAGGCTTATTTTTTGTATTAAGTGGATTTTTGATTACGTATTTATTATTAAGTGAAAAAGGGAAAAAAGGGGAGATTAATATCAAGAATTTCTATATGCGGAGAGTCTTGAGAATTTGGCCCATCTATTTTATCATTGTGATTGCCGCCATGATTATTTTTCCCAAAATATCTTTTCTATATCCTCCAGAAGGATTAACACGGGTTACTGATGGGCATTTTTGGCCGAGACTATCTCTTTTGTTGATTGTATTACCCAACATGAGTTTTGTCTTTTATGAATTGCCTTATATGTGTTCGCAAACGTGGTCTATTGGGGTCGAAGAGCAGTTTTACTACTTGTGGCCGTGGTTGGTTCGTGCCAACACTTGGACAAAGCGTTTGGGGATTATCGCTATTTTTTGTGCAGGAACAGCCCTCGTTTTTGCGATTTATTTCCATTTTTTTACCGATTATACTCTTGCACAATTGCCTCGCTATATCAACTTCTTTTTTAGTCAATTCCGTATTTTGATGATGGTGATGGGAGGAGTTGGAGCTTATCTCGTATATGTAAAGCACCCAATACTGCAATTCTTGTATCGTAAAGACGTTCAATATGTAGTTTATGCCGTTTTGTTGTCCATCATTTTTACAGGAATTCACTTCGATGGTATTTACCTAGAAGTGCTAAGTGTATTCTACTGTTTCTTTATTGTGAATGTGGCAACCAATCCTAATACGGTTGTCAACTTAGAGCAACCACTGGTTTCTTATCTAGGAAAAATCTCTTACGGCTTGTATATCTATCACATCGCAATCAGTATTTTGGTAGCCAATGTTCTAAAAACATACCAATCAGACTTGTCTGTGTTGCAATATAACTTGATTATGTACCCACTGACTATTGGCTTAACAATTGCAGTGTCAAGTGCTTCGTTTCATTTTTTAGAACAAAAAATACTTTCGTTTAAAACAAAATTCAGTCACTAGAAAATGTTGGATGATGGATGTTGAATGATATTGGCTGTGCTAAATAACTCCTTGTACTTAATTAATCAGCTTTTACTAATTCAAAATTCAACATCCAAAATTTAAATCATCATTCCTTAATTTCTTTTACCAATGCCCATTCTATACGTTTTTTACATAAAATTAGCGTTGACACTACTTAGCTGTGTGGCAGGTTATTTTTTATTGACCCATTACGAACGTTTTGCTTCTCTACTCGAAAGAAATAAGACCTATACGACTGCTTCGTTAATTTTTATTACACGAGTTATTCCTTTTATATTGGTATTCATTGTATTGAAGGAGTTGCCAAGGGGTGATATTCCTTTTTTCTATTATAAAGGTACTCATGCCTTACGCTTAGAGTTAGTATATCGAGATTTTTGGTCATTTCACGCTCCCTTATTTTCGTATTTACTAGCGTTACCCTTGTTGATTGTGCATCATCCTGCCTCGATTGTAGCGTTGATGATGGTCGGTGAAGTAATCTGTGTGCTATATACTTATCGATTTTATCAAGAAAGAGACAAGGCCGCTTTTCGTAAATTAGTGCATTACCTTATTATGCCAGCACCCATGATTATCTGTTTGTTGGGTGGTCAGGAAGATATTTGGTTGTGGGGTTTTGCTCTTTGGGGATTGGCCGTTTTACTAAGAACCCAAAGCGAAGTAAAACTTGGATTAGTAGTGGCATTAGCTTTATTGAGCCTAAAAGTAACGGTTGCTTTTTTCTTGTTTCCGCTCTTTTTCTCCATTAAAAATAAAGTAAAATTTGTCTTGACCTTAGCTCTTGTGGGTATTCCAAGCATTGCTTTATTATATAGTCTTGTAGGTTTAGATTTTTTGATGTTGGTAAAACACACCGAAGATCCTTATTCGCCTAATTTGTATTCGATTTTACGTCCGTTCATGGGTCAGCACGTTAATGTTACCTTGATGAACTGGATTGGCTT
>JALRIJ010000135.1 GCA_023255485.1 Flectobacillus sp. | reverse complement strand
ATGGCGTTGGGCAAAAAGCATCAAGACTCGATTGGTACGTTTTTCTGTGAAAAAGTTATTTAACAATACTTTTATGTCTTTCACGTAAGCTGTACCTCGCCAAATACTTGCACTTTCCGAAAAATTATCTTGTTTTACTACTCCCACAAACAAGACGGCTTGGTTGAGTTCGATGGTACTGGGCTTACTAAGTGCCGAGCCAATCAAATAACAAAAAGTATTAAAAAAGAGACTCCAAAAAATACCATGAGCGACGGTATCCATTCCTTTAAGGCCAAATAGTTGATAGGGATTTAACCAAGTAATGCCAAAAAGACCACTTTGTAAAATACTATTTGAATACAATCCTGCTTCTACCATCAAGGGAAAAACGAGTGTGTAAAACCAGACAATAGCTCCTACCACAATACCCAATAAAGCCCCTTGTTTTGTTCCTTCTCGCCAGTAAATACCTCCAATAATGGCAGGGGTAAATTGTGTTACTGCCGAAAACGAAATCATGCCAATTGTTACGAGCGAAAAATGTTCGGCAACGACTCGGGCATAGACGTAAGCTAAGAGTAGTAGGATAATGATGGTCACTCGTCGGCTTCGGTTCACAAAAGTGCTCAAATTCGTCGAGGAGGTAGAACGCATGGCTTTGGGATATGCCAAGAATAAAGGGATAAGAATGCTGTTAGAAACCATGATGCTGAGAGCAATCGTTTCGACGATAATCATGCTCGTTGCTGCTGAAAAACCGCCTAAATACGTAATCAGGGCGAGGGTATTGGCGTTGAAATACATGGGGATTGCCAATACAAAATTATCAGGATTGACGTTGCCTTTTGGAAACAATAAATTACCCCCAAAGGCAATAGGCAGCACAAAAATGTTGATAATGAGCAAGTAGAGTGGAAAGAGCCAAAGTGCTTTTTTTAGGTGGTTTTCATCAATATTTTCAACGATAGACACCTGAAATTGACGGGGTAAAAAGAGCAAGGCACTCGTGGCTGCTAAAGTGTACCAAAACCAAGTCGCATAGCCGTTAGTTTCTGGAATTGTGAATTTTGCTCTAAGGCTTGGGATAGCATAAGCTTTGCTAAAAATGTCTTCAAAACCATTGAATAAGTAGTAGGTAATGAAAATACCGATGGCACTAAAAGCGATAATTTTGATGAGTGATTCTACGGCAATCGCAGAAACGAGCCCTTCGTGGCGTTCGAGTGAGTCTAATTTTCGAGTGCCAAAAATGATGGTGAAAATGCCTAGTCCAATGGCAATGTAAAAAGTGACATCACTTAAAAAAAGTTTGTCGGAATGGGTACTCCCTGTGAGGATAAAAAAGCTACTCGAAATCGCCTTTAATTGAATCGAAATATAGGGCATTGTGCCAACAAGGCAAACGAGTGTCACAAGTACCCCAAGGCTGATATTTTTACCGTATCGAGCCGAAATAAAATCGGCAATAGAGGTGATTCGGTGTGTTTTGGTGATTCGAATAATTTTGCGAGTAATGAGCCACCATAAGGGCATGATGAGGGTGGGACCAATATAGACAATTAAAAAATCAATCCCATGATTAGCCGCCCGTCCGACAGAGCCATAGAATGTCCATGCTGTGCAGTAAATTGCTAAAGATAAGGAATATACATACGGATTTCGAGTAAAACTCTTTCCTTTTTCAGAACGTTTTTCAGCCCAATAAGCAATTCCAAATAAAAACATCAAGTATAAAATAGATGTTAGTACAACGATTAAGCTATTCATCTTCAGATGGAGTGTTGGTTGAGGCGTGGTCTTCAGATTCTCTACTCCAGATATACATGGAGATAATCATTAATAACCAAACCGAAAATATATAGAGATATAAAGAGGGAATTCCTGCCACGATAGCCACTACATTACTAATAGACAACAGGGGGAAATTTAAAAGTAAAAAGAATAAAATAAAAATGATAAGGAGCTTTTGTTCCTTCAATTTTTCTTTCATGTTATGAGGGCTTTTGGGAACATACATAAGGCTTACTCATTGGTTTAAAAGTGGATAATAACAGCGATGGCTGTTGACATGATTCAAAAAGGCAAACATAATGAATTCTACTCATTGTGTTTGAACTACCTGAATTTATTTACAGGCCTCCTTGTAGAAAGAACGCCTTAAATTATCCGATTAACCAATAAATAAGAGATGGATTGTGCCTGTTGTGATTAACAACTAAGAGTGGTATTACGCTGTGTTACAAAGAATGTATGCCAAGAATTGAGTTAAATTTCATTGGCATACATTACTTATCTTATCCCTAAACTGTTCACTTATTAATCCCTGCTTGCAATGATATGCAAAACGGCGATGTGTTAAGTTTTACGAAATCATCTTTTAATTGTCGTATTCACCCTGTAAAGCATATTTACCGAAGATGAATAAGCCCCCTGCCACAATTGGGGTCAAGACACACATAATGATAATTCCAAAAACAAGGTCTTCTTGTTCGCCAGAGGCAAACTTTGGTAAGCCCAATACCATGATGCCAAAGTAGCAGGCAGCGGCAGCCATCGCCAACCACAAAATGCCTAAAATTTTCTTTATTGCGTTCATTTTTATGTTGTTAAATCGTTAACGTCTAATTTTTGTTTTATCAATAACTGATGAATCAAAAAGTCAATTGTTGGATTTTGAGTATTTTAAATCCAAAATCCAACATTCAAAATTTTACATCATCACTTACTGTTTAATCTTGTGAGCCTTTGTTTTCTTTGATGTACAATAAGCCAACCACGAAACATACACCTGCAATTAACATAGGGTAGTTTAAGCCTTCCAAGTAAGGTTGTTTGTTCACGATGACTTCCCCTGCTTTTTCCGCAACTTCATTCGCTGTTTTTGCTTGTGTTACTAAATAAGTAGCAATGGCAGGCATCAATCCACCAAATACACCATTACCAATGTGATAAGGTAAAGACATTGATGTATAACGAATTTTAGTAGGGAACATTTCCACTAAGAATGCCGCAATAGGGCCATAGACCAACGCTACAAAAATTACTTGAACGAAAATTAAGAACGTTAATAACCATCTTGATGAATCGTTCACTTTTACAGTTTTGGTAATTTGTTCTTTTGGGGCATCGGTAGAACCTGCAACAAGAGTCGTTTTCTTAACCTCTTTGTAAGTTGTTCCATCGGTATAAGCCTTTTCTGTCGTAACGGTAATTAGTGAATCGCTTGTTGAATTAGGAGCTAAAGCACGAGTTTCTGAAACTTTTGTATTGGCGGTAATTTCTTCTTTCGCTTTTAAATTAGCCGTTTGGTACATTTTCTCATAAATCGGACGGTAGCAAAGTACGGCTAACAACATACCTGCTAACATGATATTTTTACGACCAATTTTATCTGATAACCAGCCAAATACCACAAAGAACGGTGTTCCTAACATTAAACCAATAATCAATAAGGTATTTGCTTGATCAAAATCTAAGTTCATTATTTTTAACAAGAATGTCTGAGCATAGAATTGACCTGTGTAGAAAATAACCCCTTGTCCCATGGTCGCACCGAATAACGCTAACAAAACGAATTTGAAGTTTAATTTGTTACCAAATGATTCTTTCAATGGATTCGTAGATGTTTTTCCCTCTGCTTTTGCTTTGGCAAAAAGAGGAGACTCGTGCATATTTTTACGGATTAATACCGAAACATATACCATGACAATGGAAATCAAGAAAGGTATTCTCCATCCCCAATCTTCCCAATTTTCTTTCGTCATGGAATTTTTGGTAATCATAATAACTCCTAGCGAGATAAACAAACCCACTGTTCCTGTAATCTGAATCCATGATGTCCAGAATCCACGTTCATTTACAGGCGAGTGTTCCGCTACATAGGTGGCTGCTCCACCATATTCTCCACCAAGAGCAAGCCCTTGTAATAGGCGTAGAACCAATACGATAAGGGGAGCGAAGAAACCAATTGTTTCATATTTGGGAACTAAACCAATGGCAAAAGTTGCACCGCCCATAAGAACCAACGTTACCATGAAGGTGTATTTACGTCCGATTAAGTCGCCTAAACGTCCGAAGAATAATGCTCCAAAAGGACGAATCACGAAGCCCGCAGCAAAGGTTGCCAACGTTGACAAGAAAGCCGCTGTAGGGTTATCTTTCGGGAAAAATTGCGTAGAGATGATGGTTGCTAAGCTACCAAAAATGTAAAAGTCATACCATTCGATGAGCGTTCCTACCGATGAAGCTCCGATAATAGCGGGTAGCCCGGCAGTTGATTTCTGTTGAGACATAGTGATCTAAAGTTGAATTACGTGATGTGATTGAGATTAAAAGCTATATACTGTTGCTACCAATAAACGAGTATTGGTAAAACTTTCAGTCGGTTTTGTGGTGTCATTTTCAATGACTTTGGCATCGGCTCCTGTTGTGCCATAAACAGCGGTATTAATGTCTGCTTCGATGCCAATTCTGAATTTACCAGAGATAAAATCTACCCGAGGCATGATTTTGGTAAGGTTAGCGATACTACGACCGTTCAAAACTACCTTTCGTCCGAAAGATGCCGTGGAAGTTGCTCCTCCGTCAGTTATTGTGCCATTTGTCCCTAAATTGCCTGAATAAGCAAATACAATTCCGGGAACGATTTTCTTGCCAGTGCCATGTATCTCTGCCCAGAAAGATGACGTATTGGTTGCTTTGTAAGTGGCACTTGTCGTTGCTGTGTTTGTGCCATATTGCACGTAACCGCCCAACATTACTAAATCATGTGCATTTTGAACCATACTGTACTGTGTTTTTAAAACTACTTTTTTTGTGTTAATCCGTAAATAAGCTCCATAAGAAGTTGCCGCTACGGTTCCGTCGTAGGCAACCACAGGGCGAATTGTTTTTGAATCGATGTACGCTCCACCAATAACAGTACTAGATTTGTATTGAGCTTGTGCGTGTAATTCGGGGATTACGTTGTTTGCTAAGTATGACCAAGAATCGCCCGTGCCATACGTACCTGCTGTACCTAGTGGCCCTGGACTAATGTTTACTTCATTCTGAGAAAGTGCAGCTACAATAATACTCACGTTTTTAGCAACTTTCTGTGTTAGACGTACTTGCGGATTACGACTAAATTGATTGATAGGAATGACTGTTTGATAAGCTACTGTAGCAGGAAAACAGTCGGTTACAAACATTGGATGCCAGAACTGACCTGTCAGTAATTCTGTTTTTGTCCAGTTTAGTTTAGCATACGCATGGCGTAAGCGAGCTAAGTTAGTTGTGGCATCGGTTGCTCCGAAAAAGTCGAGTTCCAAGACTCCCGACGTTTTAGCACCAAAAGCGTCTGGCCCTGTAATGCCTAAAGAAAGACGGGATGTAATAGGATTCATTGTAAACGAAGCCTTATCGTTTTGGTCTTTGCCATTTACAAGGCTTTTGTCAGCAGGATAAAGAACTAAATCGGCTTCTCTTGAACCAGCAATTTGACGAGAGTCGAACATGATGTCGTTTCTTACGAAACCAGAAATTTTTAATGAAAAAGCGGGTGGAGGTGGTGGTGCATCCGTTTTTGCTGGACTTGGAGCACTTGCACCACTTTGTGCCATCAGTTGGGAAGAGCATAGTATTCCACCCAAAGCAAGTATAATTGCCTTATTCATAATTGTTTATCGTGTTGTTATATAATTGGATAGTGACTCAGAATCTAGCTTTTTAGCGTACTTTCTTGTTTACAACACAATTAGTTTTTGCTAAAAATGGTTAATGCTAATTGTAATATTTTGTGCTTTTATTGCACATTTGATGATACAAACCTCATAAAAAAAACTATACTAACAATATTGTTGATATAGTTTTGCTAATAATGATATAGTTTTTGGGGCTTAATGCCTTTGAAGTCCTAAGAAGAGGGGTTTAACGCCTTAATTTTTCAATCGTTCCCATTTAATAAGCATAAATTTATCGCCAAGTTCGGTTACAATCATTCCAGCCCCTTTCAGGTTTTCACGGTTGGCATAAAACTCTGTCAATTCTTTATGATTCAATATTTTATACGTGGGTCTGTACTCATTTCCCTTAGGAACTTTGATTTGATATTTTTTCACCCAGTTCATTACAGATACGTGCGAAACCCCAAGTAAACGCTCTATTTCTCGGTAAGTTACGCCCTCAATGTAAAGTTGAAGTGCTTTGATGACATAGTATTGAGAGATGCCTTTCCCTATTTTATCAACGGTGAAATTGTAGTTGCAAGCTTTGCACTTAAAGCGTTGCTTTTCTTTTATGATACCACTTTTGGTAACCTGAGCAGCATCGCATTTGGGGCAATTTGGGTTTTTCATAGATTTTTTTGTTATATATTATGCTTAGCAAATATATAGTATTTGACCAAGATATGAAACACTTTCTCCAAAGATGTGTAGTTTTTGCTTTTCATCGCTTTTTTAGGACGATAGTTTGCTAGCTAGCTATCGTGTTTTATCACACAAAAAGTAGCTCTTAACGAAGTTTTTCCCTCGTCTGAAAAGCGATACACAACGGATATACGCCAAAATTAATCAAGTGCAAACGGTTGCACTATTTTGTATTTTTGGGTGTTAAATTTGTTTTTTCTTGGGAATTACAAGTGACTTTTGCTTTAATGGTATTTAAAATGGTCATTATCTAGCCTTTTGAACTAGAATGGCCTTGTTGAAAAAGGTATTTACTTAAAGATAATGATAAATCTGTTAAGAAGAATGCAAGGGTGACGGGAGAGAGGTACTATGGTAAGTGTGCTAAAATGAAGTAGTTAGTTGGTATAGCTAAACGACAGGAAAAAAGTGAAAATGACCACTGATTGGGAATGTCTAAAACGTATCAGCTACTTGGCTTTTACAAATACCTTGAAGTGTACCGTTAAAACCTAGTACATAAGATTTTTTAGACATTCCCAATATCAGAGGAGGAACTTAAAATTCGTTGAAGCGTAAAGGCAATAAGTCAGCAATGGAATCGGTAATGAGGATTTGATTGTTGTCGCCCAACATCATCAAACGGATAGGTTCTTGTTGGCGATTTTCATACTCAAGCATCGCCTGACGACACGCCCCACAAGGAGGAACACCTCGGAAAACATCACCTGTCCCTGGACGTGCAATGACGGCAACCGCCTTGATTTTTTGGTTTGGAAAGTTGGCTCCAATCCAGAAGAAGGCAGACTGTTCGGCACATGAACCTGAG
Source organism: Flectobacillus sp. (assembly GCA_023255485.1). Classification (GTDB taxonomy): domain Bacteria; phylum Bacteroidota; class Bacteroidia; order Cytophagales; family Spirosomataceae; genus JALRIJ01. Next base: position 1,315 of record JALRIJ010000135.1, on the reverse strand, counting down.
GGAAAAGCAGCATTTTCTTGGTTGTTGGCAGCAATAATCTGACCGTCTGCTAACAAGACGGCTGCTCCAACATGAAATTGAGAATAAGGAGCGTAGGCTTTGTAAGTAGCTTTGCGGGCTTCTGCCAATAGCTGTTGTTCGATAGGAGTAAGCTCGTTTTCGTTGTCGTACTTTTCGAGCGAAATGGTTAAATTAAATTTCTGCATAGCTTATTCTGTTGGTTAATAGTTTGAGATGGGGAAAAGAATAACTAATTTAACTACAGTCTAGTTCATTTTTAACGGATAAATGATTGAATGATGAAAAGAATCGGTCTCCTAGTGTTGATAATCATTTCGTTTGCTGGATATGCTCAGAAACGAACAAAAGTATCTCCTGTAGCAAAACCTCCAAAAATTAATTGGAAACAAGAGAACAGGAATCATGAATGCGTATCTACCAATTCTTATTCGGTAAAACAACGAGCCACTATGTATCCTTTTTCTAAGGCCGCAAAAATTGTGTTGGTTTCTTATGAGGATAGAGAAAGTTTCGAATATCATCTGGATACATTAATTCTGAATGATGGTACAATAAGTGTTTCTCATCCTGCTTTGAATGTAATTGACTATACATCTCCTGATCGAATACATCCGAAAAAAGAGGAGGGAGAGGGGCCGTTAGAAACATCCCCATTTTGGGAAGAAAGAGAACTTACGAAAGCTGGAACTGATTCGCTTAGTTTTTTATTGTATAATGTCAAATTCAGAGGTAAAATATTCATAATGGAGCAGCTTAAATGTTTTCAACCTCGGAATGGTATTTTGTTTTATGATAAAGAAAATCGCTTATTGGAGTCTATGGCAATTTGTTTTGGGTGTTCCAGAACTACTTTTAGTTGGAATGAAACAAAAGTCGATTGGTGTGATGACAAGTACGTGTTATTAGCAAATTTCTTTAAAAAGAGAGGAATGAAATTTGGATTGAAGCGTTAATAAATAAAGGTGTTCGAGTTGATTAATTACTGATTACAAAACCTGTATCTAGCCCTTAACCGCTGACGGGGTCGTTGACCGCCGTCAGGGTTAAGGACTAGATACAGGATTGTAAAATCCAGATGGCTTCTTCCATTTCTTTTGCATTCATGGAGGCAAATCCCATTCGGCAAGCGTTTAAGCCGTCGTATGCCGAACCATTGGATAAATAAAGCCCTTTTTTATGAACCCGTTCCGATAAATCCATCAACGGAATACGCTTGTCAAAACTTGCCCAAATCGCCATTCCTCCGTCGGGAATAGCAAAGTTGATGGCATCTCCTAAGGTCTTTTTGAGTAAT
>JALRIJ010000134.1 GCA_023255485.1 Flectobacillus sp. | reverse complement strand
AAAAATTTCCCATCAATTGGGTCACTAAAAGCAATTCCGTGTTGTTTATCCCAAAAATCAATTCCATCAAAAAAGACACCTTTCTGATTGGTTTCATAAACTAATTTCCACGAATTACCACCATCTTCTGTTCGGAAAAATTTAGCGTTGCCCTGTTCGGCTTCGCCTGCACTCATCACAATGGCCGTTTGGGCATCAAAAGCATGAATATCTCTGAAATCTAGCTTCTCAGCACCTGCTACTTGGTTGGTTTCCCAAGTTGTTCCGCCATTGGTCGTCCTTAAAAAAGTACCTTTTGAGCCACTCACCCAAACGACTTTTTCATTCACAGCACATACAGCTCTAAAACTTGCTTCTGTATTGGACACTTGTTTTTGCCATTGAGCAGTTAGTTGAAAACTTAGGCATAAGCCTACTAACAAGAAAGGTATCTGTTTCATTTTCTTTTGTTGTTGATGATGTTTGTTGAATATTAGCCCTTGTCTGTGTCGCCGCAGACAAGGGCTAGAGAGCTAGATTATTTTTCTAATGTCAGTGCCATGAGTCCAATAATCACATCGTTGCAAAGGGCGATTAGTTGAATCGACTTTATCGGTCTATTAGGAATATCCAAGGCATATACATTGGCAGCTCCGCCTTCTATTGCTCTATTTGAGTAACCTTTGATGGTCGAATAAGCCGTTTCTTCTCGGGTGAATTTTCCTGATTTCAAAAGCAAACGAGTTGGTCGTTTTTGTTGGTCGTAATAAAAGGCTTTTCCATCATAAAAATAATCTTGTTCGATTGGCCACCACGTATCTGGATTTTGTAAGGATAAGGTTTTGCTCGTTCCATCGTCAAACGTAACAAGCAATTTTCCATTTTCCATACGGCTCTGCATTGGGTTGGTTGTTCCTGCCAACATAATATGCAAGCGTTTTCCTTGTTGCTGTACGGGTTTTATGGTTAAGGTATCCGAAAAGTTATCCCACTTACTTACAAATGCAATGTTGTTTTTATTGGTATCTGCTGGCGTAGCATAAGGAATTTGTTGATAATAGAGCATTCCTTTCCCCTCTTCTGCCTGTTTACGCACGCCACGGTCATCAATTATAGCATTCGTTAAGGGGTAACACCAGTTTCCGATACCTTGATAAGGCAGTTGTAAGGTTGGTGCTGTAGGACGTGGACTTAGGTAATGATTCTTAAAAATACGGGTTACTTTATCGTTAAAAACAGCCGATAAGTCAATGGTTTCAACTTGCTTTTCCCCTTTTGCACTAACTTCTTGTTCCACCACACGAGGCATTACACTTTGCTTATTTTCCTTCGATACAGGCTTTTCCAATTTCATTCCAAAAACTACTTGAATGTCAAACACCTTAGCCTCTTTGGTACGGAAGGTTAACAGCGATTCGCCACTCAAGGTCTTTTCCATGGTGTATTTCACAGGTTTTCCATTCACAAGTACTTTTTGGGCGTTCTTATATTCCGAAGGAATTTGTAGCAATAATTGGTTGGCGTTTTGCCAGTACGTTTCAATTTGATACTGGTAAACTTGCTTATTTCGTTTAAAATCAAACCTAATGTCTTTTGACTTAAAACTTGCATAGTTCCATGTTTCAGGGAAACCCGTTTTTATCTTGATTTCATGCGATAATAATTTAGGCTGAATTCCAAAAAGCCCTTCGACCAACGAACGCCCTGCCATTCCAATTCCATCGCCAAAATCTCGATAAAGCTCTCCTCTTACCGCATCAAAACTTGCCAATTGCTCGAATCCACCAGGCGAAGCAGACGTGTAAAGGCTTTCGACCAAGGTATTTCTCCATACTTGATAGGCCATTGTCCGATTTCCTGCCTGCCAGCAAGCCAAAGCGGTATGAAGGTTTTCTCCTAGTGCCACATTATTGATGCTCCATGTATAAGGCTGCCAATTGGTAGTGCTAAGTAAATAGAAATCTTCCTTCAATTCTGGAATTCGGAACGGGATTTTTGGAATTTGTTTATCCACATATTGCGTCATACTATACTGTTGTGCCTCAGAAGCTGCCTCAGAATCAATGGCATGATAAACCGTCCAAAGCCCTGCCGAAGGATGTGTTAAGCGTAAACCAAGAGCGTCCTTATATTCTGCAAAAGAACCTGTTTCGGGTAGCCATAAATTTTTCTGTAAGGCCTGATAAATTTTATCTGCTTCTTGCTGATATGGTTTTGCGTCCTTTCCGAGCAAGGTTGCTAGGTAGGCTGCCATCCGAAATGCCTTATAATTATAGGCTGTCGAATGGGTCACAGCTCCTCCGCTATATTGCAGGGCATCACTCGCCCAAATGCAACAGTACGCATCAAAAAGTCCGTCGTTATCAGGGTCAAAATTATGTTTTTCCCAAGCCAAATGTTTTTCCAAAACCGTCCACATTTCACGAACATAAGCCGTATCACCCGTCCAGTTGAAATGATTGAGCAATTGGTCGATGTACACGAGGTTCATGTCGTAATGATGCGGTTTAATTTCTCCGTTAGGATTCCGACAAATGTATCCTTCAGTAAAAATTCCCGAACCTATTTTTTCAAGTTCTCTTGCCCCGTGCATGACTGAATCGGGCATCGACTTTGCTAATGGGAAGTCGCTACCTACCTGAGATTTACTGTAGGCAGAAAAGTGTGTTTTTGCTCGATCATGTTGTCCTAATACATCGGCAATATACGGACCACGCCAAGCTGGCAACCGCATGCGCCAAGCAACCGCCCCGTGCATATAGGTAGGGCTATCCCAAATGGCATCTGCCGCTAAACTCAAGGCTTGTCCTAATGGATTCAGTAAACTATCGGGCGTACTGATTTCAATGGTACTCACCATTTTCTTTCTTAGTAATTCATTCTCTTTCAGCACCTTCGGCAAATCTGTGTAAGTAACAGCGGCCTCTCCTCGTTGAATCCAAAGATACTGTAAGGTCTTTTCCAGAGAAGCAACCGTCAATAAGCAAGGAGCAAGGTTTTTTGTTTGGGTAGCTTTCAGAGCTGCCAAGGGTGTTTGTTGTGCCGCTGCATCCGAAAGCTTCAACTGATTATTCGGAGCAAAAACACCTGTTACGAGTTGCGTACTGTCTTTAGGATTATAACTCAACGAAAAACGATTGGACTTTAGGAGAAAACGGTTGGTTGCACAATTTTCAGGTTTTAGGTAAAAACTGCTTTCAGGGTCTGCACCAATATCTCCATCTCGGCTAAATTTTTTCCCTGTTACTCCTCCATAACTAAAAACCAATTGCACCTCCGCAGGCAGTACCCCTTCGCAATGATAATCCAATACAAGAGCCTCATGCGTATAAGCAGCCGCCACATTCAAAAACAAGGTTGCTCCGCCCAATAACTCATCCTGAATCTGATACTTCATCTTTCCATCCTGATAAACGGTTTGGATTTTTTGAGCTTCAGAAAGCCATTTACTTTGCTGTTTATGGATAATCCCCACCTTTAAGTTGCCACCCATGCCGGGTAAGTAAAGGGCAAATTCTGGAAAATCCCCTGCCTCTACTCGAAAGGCTGTATTCCCTCCATATAAAGCTCGGTTAAACTTCTGCTTGATAGCAACACATTTAAACCCATTACTCTGAAAAGGGGTATAATGTAAGGATTTAGAAGGTACTTGTGCTCTAGCAATATGAATGCTACACAAAATAAGTACTATGATTTTTCGGAAAGTATAATACATCTGCTTACTTGATTTGATTGAGGTTATAAGACCTTTACGTTAACTTATATTCGACATGGTTGACCACATAGAATCATAGAAAACATAGTTATGTGAAATTTTTACACAAGTGATTCTTTAAAGTAAATATGTCCTAATACTTAGCTAAAACGCTAAAAAAGTTTTTTGTACTCATAACAAAAATAGCTTGGCGTTCCTCAAAATGGCTTAAATAGCCCTTACACGAGTAAATGAATTCATACACTAAATGGAGTCATTAGCTAGTTCCAGAAAATATAACGTTCACGCAACTTCATCATCTTTACACTAAAGTTGCTATCGCTTTACGAAAGGAAATATCTATTTGCTACTTTTGTAATCGTATTTTCTCTCTTCTAACATTATCCTAACAAGATATGGCCCAAACAGCATCTCTCACCTCTAGTTCAGTCTATAAGATTGGTTTCTTACTTTTATTTTTCCTTATAAGTATTTTCACGTCTTACAGTCAGCGATTTTATTCGGTTGTTTTCAGTGATTTACCTCAAGATGCTCAGCTATTTCCAAGAAACGCTCAAAACTTGGGGACAATTCCTATTGCGGGTGTCGTTGAGTTACCCGACTGGTCTTATATGTCTGTTGTTGTAAAACGAGAAGGAGTAAACTATCGTTATGCGAAGGGCATACTTGATTACGCTAAAAACAAAGACGTAGGTTCTTTTTCGATTCCTGACGTAACAATTAAAGCAGAACCAGCTGAATACTCTTGTGCCATTTATGCCTGTAAAGGAAAGGATTCCGTTTTGATGGTCACACGAGAACACTTAGTGGCAGGCGACTTCTATGTAATCAATGGACAATCAAATGCTTATGCGTTTAATCTAGGAAATCCCCCCTATTACTACGACAACCCCTATATTAGAACCTTTGGGTTGAATTCGGGGACGGAAAAAGATACCCTTTGGTCGAACCCGAGCCCTGTAGTTGGAGCATGGGGCTTAGCCTTGCAGAAGCTTTTGATAGAAAATAAAGGCATCCCCACTTGTCTCATCAACGGAGCAATTCCTGGCACCCGTATCAACAAGCATTTTAGAGATGCACAAAATCCTACCAATTTAGGTACAATTTATGGAAACTTGCTCTATCGAATCAAAAAAGCCAAAGCAATTAATAACATCAAATGTTTCTTATGGGTACAGGGCGAAGACGATATTATTGAAAACTCTACCACTTATCCACAAGACTTTGCCAAGGTTTACGAAGCATGGCAAACGGACTATCCTAAAACGGAGCAATTTATTGTGTTCCAGAGTAACGTATTGTTTCTTCCCAGCACTACAGGGGCTAGTATTCGTAATTTTCAACGCTTAACGGCCAGTCTATTTCCTAAAATAGAAGTTTTTGCAATGAACGGACTCGAAACGATTGATGGGATTCACCATAGCAATACAGGGTACTATCAAATTGCTCAAAAAATCTACCGCATTTTAGGCACAAAGTTTTATAACGATTCGGATAACCCTAATTTTCATTCACCAAGTATTAAAAAAAGCTATTTCGCCTCCGCCAAACACGATGCTATTACGCTTGAATTTGAGGCAGGACAAGAAATGATTCCTGTTCCAGATACCTTGGTGAAAAGCCAAATCAGTACAGATTACGTAACCTTGAGCCTAAAAAATTACTTTTATTTTGATAACGACGAATACAAAACAGTTCCCATTAGTAACATTAGCTATCAGGGGAACAAAGTAACCTTATCTTTCACTCAACCAATCACTTATAGCAAAATAAGCTATTTGCCTTTTCGCTATTATACGTTTGAAGTCCCTAGATTTATTGGGCCTTGTCTGAAAACGAAAAACTATATGAATGCCTGTAGTTTTCATGATGTAAGTATTGACAATGAGTCGATTAGCTCTACGTTGAGTAGTCCAATTATATCTTCTGCCTCAGCAAGTTACTACCATACTATCAATTTAACATGGAATAAAGTCGCTCTCGCAACCCAATACATTATTGAACGTAAAAACGATGACCAAAGCTTTTCGGTAGTAGCCACTTTAGACTCTACTCGTTTATCTTGGACAAACACGGGCTTGTCGGCAGGGACGAGTTATTACTATCGTATCAAAGCCATTAACACGACCACTTCTTCCGATTACACCTTAGTGAACGTAACAACTCCTGCCCTTTTGACTACCCCTAGCCTAAGCAGTAGCCTTACGGGGTTGAATCAAATAACAGTAGCTTGGGCAAGCGTTGCCAATGCGACTAGTTATCGACTTGAGAAAAGAGTAGGGAACAATAATTTTCAGCTTGTACAAGAATATACCGACAATACTCGAAGTTATGTCGATAAGAATATCAACTTTGGTGTCATCTATACGTATCGTATCACGGCATATAGCAAACTAACAGAATCACTTCCTGCAACCAGTACTGTTAGTAGCTCACAACAACTGGATAAACCGAGTCTTAGCGGTAGTGTGGTTAACAAAAACACCCTCAACATTACTTGGAAAAAGGTCGCTCGTGGGGTGACTTATGTACTCGAAAGAAAGGTCTTAAAAGGAAATTATGCAATAATTGCTCAAACAGACTCTACTCGTTTATCGTTAACAGATGGTAAGTTAACCGAAAATACGAATTATACCTATCGCTTAAAGATTTATGGAGTCAACACAGAATCCGTCTATGATTCTATTAGCCTTACGACTCCAGACTTCTTAACACAGCCAAGTCTAAGTTCAACGGTTATCAACAAAAATAGCATCGCCTTAACTTGGAAAAAATCGGCAAAAGCGACCAACTATGTAATCGAACGCAAGAAGACCAATACATCTTATACAAGTATTGCACAGCTAGATTCGACCATGCTAAGCTTTAACGACACGAAGCTGACTGAAAATACGACTTATATCTACCGAATTAAAGCCTACAGTTCCTACTCTGAATCGTTATACGACTCAAGTAGTAGTAAAACTCCCGACTGGCTAGCAACTCCTGTGATTACCTTAGAAGAAAATATTACTAATAAATCGGTAAAAGTAAGTTGGAAAGCCATTGCCAATGCCACCAGTTATGCCATTGAACGGCAAACAACAGGTACTGACACGACTTATTACGCTTTGGGAACAAGCAATGTCCTTGAATTCTTAGATACGAAAATCACCGATAATCAAAAATATACCTATCGGGTAAAAGCCCTGAGCAGTATTTCGGAATCACTATTTGGGTCGATGGGCATTACCACAACCAAAATATTGGCAACAGAAAAAGAACAGCCTACAGCCTTTGTAAAGGCGTTTCCGAACCCAACACAAGGGGAGCTAACCGTTCAATTTCAAGAAAATAGTACGGGAGTACTATCCATTATTGATTTAAAAGGAATGCCTGTTTGGTTACAAAACTTTAGCAATCGTTCTGAAATCAATCTTAACTTATCGGGTTTAGGGGCAGGAATTTATTTCCTTCAAATCAAAACCAACAAGGGTAGTTTTAGTGAAAAAATTATGCTTTACTAAAGCTGGTAGGGTTAAACTATTAAAGAGTAAAAAAACTCCACAATGTACTAAATCCCTAAACGGTTACTCTTTTACGGTAACTCAAAACATAAAAAAAGTCGCTAGAAATAATTTCCAGCGACTTTTTTATATCCTACTCTTCTCAGATTATCTAAACTTCAAGTTTACTACTTCTTTCTCGTTTAAGAATCTCCAAGTACCACGAGGTAAATCTTTCTTGTTCAATCCTGCAAATACAGTACGGTCAAGTTTCATTACTTCATAACCCAATGATTCAAAAATTCTACGAACGATACGGTTACGACCCGAGTGAATTTTAACACCTACTACCATTGCATCTGGAGTAACAATTGCTAACTCATCCGCTTTGATTTCACCATCTTCTAATTTCAAACCTTTCAAAATTTGGTCAAAATGAATTTCTTCCAAAGGCTTATCCAATTCTACTTGGTAAAGCTTTTCTACTTGGTTAGACGGGTGTGTCAACTTATCCGCTAATTCACCATCGTTCGTCAACAACAATAAACCTGTTGTGTTTCTATCAAGACGACCAACTGGATAAATACGTTCTTGACAAGCATTCGCCACTAAGTCCATTACCGTTTTACGTTCATTCGGATCTTCCGTTGTTGTGATAAAATCTTTCGGTTTGTTTAATAAAACATACACCAATTTTTCACGACTCAACTTACGATTCCCAAACTTCACAATATCACCTAACTTCACCTGATAGCCCATTTCTGTCACTACCGCACCATTTACTCTGATTTCGCCAGCTTTGATTAAATCATCCGCTTCTCTTCTTGAGCAAATGCCAGCATTAGCAATAAAACGATTCAAACGAACCTCCGTTGGTGCTTTTTCTGCCTTTTCAATTTCACGACGTACTTTTGGATTTACTCCTTCTTTCAGTTTATCTAACTGATAATTGGGAGTCCATTTCTCCGAAGTTTCAATTGGGCTGTGTGCTTTGAACAAGTTAGTTCCACCGAAGTTACCCTTTGCCGAACCTAACGTTTTACCTGGAGCTTTGGCTCTTCTTTCGTTATCCGTTCTTTCTCCTCTTGGACTGAAACTTTTTTTTTCAGCATCAAATCTTGGAGGACGAGCATCGTTTCCGCCACGTTCACCTCTTGGTTTGAAATCTCTTTTCTCACCATCGTTGAAATCTCTTCTTGGAGGACGTGAATCGCCATTGAATTCTCTCTTCACAAAATCCCCACCACGTTCGCCTCTTGGTTTGAAATCTCTTTTCTCGCCATCGTTGAAATCTCTTCTTGGAGGACGTGAATCGCCATTAAATTCTCTCTTTACAAAAT
>JALRIJ010000133.1 GCA_023255485.1 Flectobacillus sp. | reverse complement strand
GTACTACCTTGTCATGTGTAGTTTGTATTTGAACAATACAGAAACAGAAGTATTAGCCAGTCGTTTTATTCGGAATAACTCAGAGCATCCTATGGCAACTTCCTTATATAAGGAAATAGGGAATTACTTTTTTGCCAACGGTGATTATACCCGTGCTACCGATTATTTATCGAAGAGTTCTAAATCAGACTATGCCGCTCAGTACAAATTAGCAGTGGCTTATTTTTCACTCCAGAATTATACACAGGCACTTACCATTTTTGACGAACTAAAGCAAAATGCCACCGATGCCTATGCCGTTCCTTCTTCCTATTATGCAGGAGTAATTAATTTTCGTGCTGCTCATTATGGAGAGGCTATTCCTGATTTTCAACGAGCGGAGGTTTCTCCAGAGTATAGGAGCGAAATTCCTTCGTGGTTAGCTCACAGCTTTTACCGTCAGGGGAAATTTTCAGAAATGTTAGCTTATACAGAACCAATTCTGCGAGATAAGAATTCTGGAAGAAAACTAGATGAAGTGGCTCTTTTAACAGCGGAGGTTTATTTCCAAAAAGGGAATTACGACAAAGCTGCTCAATATTATACCATTTATAATAACTATAAATCTCAGGCAATCCTTCCGATGGTTTCGTACCGTTTTGGATATAGTCTTTTTAAATCCAATCAGTTTGCTTTAGCAGCTGAGCAACTTAAAAATGTAGCCTCTTCAAAAGATACCCTTGGACAAGATGCTGCCTTTACTTTGGGTATTTGTTACTTGAAAGCCGATAATGGCCCGTATGCTCTCGGAGCATTTGATCAGGCTAGAAAATTGAACTTTAATTTAGGCATTCAGGAAGAAGCATTTTTCAATTATGCCAAAGTACTGTATGAATTAGGACGAAGTGCCGAGAGTATTCGAGAGTTTGAAGCCTTCTTTAGAGCGTATCCTAATTCTAGGTTTGAGGACGAAGCCAACGAGTTAGTCAGTGAGGCTTATCTTTCTTCGAATAATTTTCAAGCAGCTTTGTTGTATATCGAAGGCTTAAAGAAACGTTCTCGTCGTATTAATACTGCTTATCAGCGAATTGCCTTTAATCAAGGAGTGAAGAAATACAACGAAGATAATTATGTAGATGCAATTCCATTTTTTGATAAATCGCTATCTACTCCAGAAAATGCAGAATTAAAATATGCCGCTTCTTTCTGGAAAGCGGAGGCCTTGTCGGGACAAAAGAAATATGCAGAGGCAATTCCTTTCTATCAAGGTATTATCAATTCTGTCGATAATACGACACCAAGTCTTGCTCAGTACCAGAATAAGAGCCGTTATGGAATTGGTTATGCTTATTTCAATACAAAAGCCTATGATAAGGCCAATAGTTATTTCCGTGATTATGCAGACCGCATGAAAGCGAGTGATCCACAGTCATATCAGGATGCGTCACTACGTTTGGCAGATACCTATTTTGTGCAGAAGAATTATGATCAAGCTTTGAAAAAGTATGATGAGGTTATTGCCAATGGAAAGTCGGATAAAGATTACGCTTTATTACAAAAAGGGGAAATTTATTTTATCAAGCAAGAGTATCAAGCTGCAAGAGCTGCATTCGATAAGGTGCAATCTACATATCCTAATTCAGTTTATGCTGATAATGCGATGTTTAGAATGGGCGAATCTGATTTGAAAGCTCGTCAGTACACGATTGCGATTACCGACTTAACTCGCCTTATCAACGAAAAACCTCGTAGTCCTTTTATACCACAAGCCTTATTGTATCGAGCAGGAGCTTTTGCGAATAACGGGAACCGAGAAAGTGCTGTAACCGATTATAAAACGATTATCAAAAATTATCCAACCGATTCGATTGCGAAAAGTGCGTTAGAAGGAGCACAAGAACAATTGAATGAATTGGGGAGACCCGAAGAGTTTACAGCCTTGCTTGACGGATTCCAGCGAAATAACCCTAACGATGGTTCATTAGATGAGCTAGAATATGAAAGTGCGAAGAATTTGTTTTATAAAGAATCCTATGACAAAGCAGTTGCAGGGCTTTCAGATTATATTCGCAAGCATCCTACGAGCAAATATAGCTACGAAGCCAAGTATCTGTTAGCAGAAGCATATAACTCGTTAGGAAATAAGCAACAAGCCTTGAACTATTACTATCAGGTTATTGCCGACAATAAATATAAATCGGTTAATAAAGTTACAGCGAAAGTAGCTGACATCGAATTTAAAGCTGGTAACTATAAAAAATCAGCAACAGCCTATCGTGTGTTACAATCGATTGCACCCGATAAAAAAGATCAGCAAACCGCTTTAATTGGTTTAATGGAATCTTACTATCAACTTAAGTCCGATTCTACCTTATACTTTGCCAAGGAAGTGAGTTCGAATGGAGATATTGTAGCTGGAGCTAAAAGTAAAGCGTCTTTATATACAGGGAAGATTTTATTAGCTAAGAATAATTATATAGGAGCAACAGAAGCATTTAATCAAACTATCTTAATTGATAAAGGTGATTCAGGAGCGGAGGCTATGTACTTAAATGCTCAGATTTTATATACTCAGAAAAAGTATAGAGAATCGTCAGAGCTCATTATTGATCGTTTTGTAACAGAATATGCTAATTGTTCTGACTTACAAATGGGGAAAGCCTATTTATTATTAGCCGACGACTTTGTAGGAATGAATAACAACCTTCAAGCCAAAGTTACCCTTAACTCCTTAATTACGGGATCACCAGAGAAAGACATTGTGGCGGAGGCGAAAGCAAAGCTGAAAGTGATCGAACGTAAATAATTATTAAATTCAGTATCCATTTTATCATATTTAAGCGGATGAATAAGAAATATTGTAATATCCTACTTACCTCAGCAAGTGTGTCTTTATTTTTCTCTTTTAATCTTTACGCACAAAGAGGAGGAGAGGTAGTAACAGATGACATTGAGATTGTCAAGCCCCGTGTCATTGAAGTCCCTCAAGCCAATCGTATTTTTGAGAAAATCCCGATTGCCACTGATCAAACAGCTAAAAAGAAATTAGAGTATCCCTATACTGAACGGAAGCTGCCTGTTCAGACACCCCCTTTTAGCCCAGTCGTAAAAATGCCAGATGGCTATGGAGAGTTAAGTATTAAAGAACAGAGCTATAATAATGTAATTCGAGGAGGTTTTGGAAATTATGGACATACCTTTTTAGAAGGGCATGGAGGAATTCATCAAGGTGAAAATAACTACCACGGCATTTATATTAAACACAATGCTTTTCGACTAGGACCGGTGAGAGCAAATTTTTCGGGAGAATCTCAGAATCTCATTAAAGTACATAGCCGTACGATTCTAAAAAGTGATTTTAAACTAGAAGGAGCACTAGGCTGGGAACGTAGAGGATTCGATTATTATGGTTATTCTACTGCTCCAAATGGAGATGCGATTACAGAGCCGAGTATTTTTAATTCATGGAATAAATTTAGTTTTAATGGTTCATTTAGCAATGCCTATCAAAAATCGAAAGTAGATTATCAAGCTAAAGCAAATGCTTCGTATTTGTTTACCCACTTGAAAACGACGGAACTTGTATTAAATGGAGGCTTTTCAGGCGTATTCGCCCTAACAGATCGTCTTTCTGCGGCCTTGGATGGAACCGTTACACTTGCTCAAACACATGATACTACAAATACGGTATATCGTAATTTGTATAAATTAAAGCCTACATTCTTCTATCGAGCAGATAAATTTAGTGTAACAGCAGGGCTTAATTTGATGAATGATCGAGAAAAAGTTTCCTATAATCAAAACTATGTATATCCAGTAATTAAAGTCGATTTTCAGCCTGTTGAAGGAATTAAAGCATTTGCAGGATACGAAGGAGATATGTACGCTAATAATTTAACGTCGTTATTACTAGAGAACAAATGGATTGGCCGAACGTCTGAATTGAGAAATACACGTAAATCAAGTGATATGTATGTAGGGGCAAAGGCTTCGTTTTCAGGAATTGATTTAGAAGCGAAATTAAGTTATGCTAAATATAATGACTTCTATGTATTTACCAACTCGGTCAAGGATTCATCTCGTTTCGATATTACTTATACGAATGCTAATATAATGAATTTGTCAGGGCAAGCAGGGTATCAAATTCCTCAAATGTGGCGTTCGCTGTTGAAGTTTGACGTGTTCATGTACAGTGGTCTAGATAATGTTGAAAAAGCATGGCATCGTCCTAATTTCACAGCTACTTGGAATAACACATTTTCTATTAAAGACAAGTTCTTAGTTAGTTCGGATATTTTCATGTTAACAGGCCTAAAAGGGAAAAATTTCACAACTAATACAGAAGAGAGTTTGCCTACTATCTTTGACTTAAACTTTAAATTCACCTACGTTATTACAGATCAATTTAACATTTTCGTCTCTGCCAATAACGTTTTGAACAAAAATTACCAGCGATATTTATATTATCCGCAACAGGGAGTTAACTTTCTTGCAGGATTATCATTTTCTTTTTAACTTAGTTCATTAATTGTGTGAACGGGTTTGTTAAAGCTACAACACTTTAACAAACCCGTTTTTTTTTCGTTATTCTAGTTGTATATTGCTTAAGTTTTGACGTATCATGGGTGATACGTTTGTTAAAAATACCTTTATTTTTCCATGAAAATAATACAAGAATATATCAAAGAACTACTCTTTGAACAAGATTGTGTCGTAATCCCTGATTTCGGCGGTTTCGTGGCAAACTACGATTATTGTAAGCTAGAAAAAGAAATGGGCCATCCTGCTAGAAAGTGGTTTGCCTTTAATGAATTGCTACGAACAGACGACGGAATTTTGCTAACATATATTGCAGAACAAGAGTCTATTACTATTGCAGAAGCATCAAAGAAGATTAAAAACTTTGTGGCATCAGTACGTCAGATGATGCGAGTGGATGATTATTTTTATCTAAAAGGAGTAGGCTCTTTTTGTTACAATGAAGAAAATAAGATTCAGTTTATTCCCGTTTATAATGTAAACTTTCAGGCTAATAGCTTTGGGTTATCTGCATTCAACGTACAAAAGTTAGATAGACCTAAGGTATTAGAGAAAATCGTTACTCGCTCAAAAGAGCAAGGTTCTGTAGAGGTTCTCACCAACTCACGCAGCCAAGCTCGTGTGTTTAATGATAGACCTATGGTGCTTTCAACTTCTCTGATAGGACAAGTAAAGAAGAAAAAGAAAAGTAAAAGAGAACATTATTTGTTAGCATCTATGGTGGCAATAATAGCTCTTTTTTTATCTTTCTATATCTATGATAATAAAGGATTTACATTAAGTAATCTCAACTTTTTTACTAGCTATAAAAATGATGTATATACAAGTAGTTTAGGTAAATATAAAACACCAGAAACCGTTCTTATAAAGAGTGCTATCAAGTCTTCAAATATGAATACTATAGCACAACATCAGCCCACATATTTCGTTATAGTAGGGAGTTTCGAAAGTCAAAAAAATGCAGCTCAATTTATGAGTCAGCTTAAAAAAGATGGCTATTCGTCTGCTAAACTAATCAGTAACAAAAAAGGTGAAAAGATTAAAGTATCCTTAGATCATTTTACTACTAAGGATGCAGCCATCAAAAAAGCATCAACATTAGAGAATGCTTGGATTTATACTTCTGAGCTTTTACGCTAATCTAAAACCTTTCCATTATCATAAAACATGACCAGTAATTATCAACAAGAAAACGAAGAAAGTAAAAATAGAACCATCGCCTTTATCTTGACGACCTTGTTTAACGTCGCTCTATTTTTACTATGCTGGTATGCTACCGTGTGGACATCAAGCGAAAATATCAAACGAGAGATTATCGGTGGTGGCGGAGTTCTCGTAAACTTTGGAACCGATAATCAAGGAAGTGGAGACATTTATAACAAAAACCATGCTAGTGATAGCAAAAATATGGTCGAGTCTGCCCCTCCTAAAAAAGAAGAAATTAAAAAAACAGTAAAGGTGAAACCAGTGACTCCCCCAGAGCCTAAAGTGATTAGGAAGCCCAAGCCAGTGAGTGAGCAACCTGTCATTACGAGTAACCGTCCTTCACCTGTAAAAGTGAAAGAGCCGATTCCTACAAAAGTTGTAACGAAAATACCAAGTACTAGCAAACCTGTTACGCCTCGTCAACCAGCCGAAGCAACTCCTCAGCCAATACCAGGGGCGACTTATCCACCCAGACGTACAGGAGGAAATGGTACATCAGGAACTTCAACGGCTCAGGGAGCAGGAGGAGAAGGAACTGGAGGTGGAAGAGGAAATCAAGGTCAGCAGGATGGCAATGTTGTACGAGGTGGAACTTATCAGCCTCGTAAGCCTGGTACAGGTGGTGGTGATACAGGAGGAGATGGAACAGGAAAAGGAAGTTTAGCCATGGCAGGTTGGACTTGGGTAAGTAAACCCGTGATTGACATCAATACAGACGATGAAGGAATTGTAAGACTTCGTTTTAAAGTAGATTCAGATGGAGATGTTCAATATATTGAAGTACTTGAAGCCACTGTAGGAAATCCAGCAGTTGTAGCTAAATGTAAGGCCAAGCTCAAAGCAACAAAATTCAGACCTACCGATGATAACGACAAAGCACCATTATCGACAGGAACCGTAACATTTAAGATTAGTTCAAACTAATCGCATTCAATAAACGTTGTTATATAAAGTAGTGTAAGGTAACTTGCACTACTTTTTTTTGTTACCAATAATTAGCTCACTCAATGACTTATCAAGAAACAATTGATTACTTATACGCTCATTTACCCGTTTTTCATCGTATAGGTAGCAAAGCTTTTAAACCCAAATTAGAAAACACCCAATTATTGTGTGCACATTTGGGCAATCCTCAGCATAAATTTAAAAGTATCCATGTGGCAGGTACCAATGGAAAAGGAAGTTCTTCTCATTACCTTGCGGCAATTTTACAAGCAGCAGGTTACAAGACAGGACTTTATACATCACCCCATCTAAAATCTTTCACGGAACGTATTCGTATTAATGGACAAGCCATTCCAGAAGCTAGAGTGGTGAAGTATGTAGAAGATAATAAAGCATTTATTGCCGAATTAGAGCCTTCTTTTTTTGAGTGTACTGTCGGGCTTGCTTTTGAGTATTTCGCAGAACAGGAGGTAGATATAGCCGTTATAGAGGTAGGTTTGGGTGGAAGACTCGACTCAACCAATGTGATTTATCCAGAAGTGTCATTAATTACGAATATTAGTTATGACCATGTAGATATTTTGGGAGATACGCTTGGTAAGATTGCTTATCAGAAAGCAGGAATCATTAAACCTAATACTCCCGTAGTAATTTCGCAACGTCATCCAGAGACAGAGCTTGTATTTCAAGAAGAGGCAAAAATACAGGATGCTCCTATCTTCTTTGCAGAGGATACCTATGAGGTGACTACGCAAGCATTTAGCTCAGGAAGGCTTAAAATGCTTATCCATGACAAAACCATAGACAATGAGCTAAAAGTCTCATCAGAACTAACGGGAAGCTATCAAAAACACAATATTCTAGGAGTATTGAAGACAATCGATGTATTGAATGCTTCAGGTCATTTTACGATAGCTAACAAAGACTTATTAACAGGAATTGCAGACGTAGTTTCGTTAACTAAATTAAAAGGACGTTGGCAATGTTTGTATTCCTCTCCGTTGACACTCTGCGATACAGGACATAACATCGCAGGAATCCGTGAACTCATGAGTGATTTGGAAACCTTACCTAAAAATGATTTATGGCTCGTTTTAGGTTTTGTGAAAGATAAAGATATTAATGGTATTTTGGAGATACTTCCTAAAGAAGCTAAGTATATTTTTTGTCAGGCAACCATCATGCGTGCTTTGCCTGCTGAAGAGTTGATGAATTTAGCTAAAACTAAAGGATTAGTTGGTATGACAATCGCAGATGTAAACGAAGCGATTTCTTTTGCGAGACAAAATGCTCAGAAAAATGATGTAATTTTTATTGGGGGCAGTACTTTTGTAGTAGCAGAGATAAATGAGCTATAAATTCATAAAAATAAGTGTTCTGAGAATTTAATGTATTGTAATTAGATACAGGAAGGAAAATATATTCGATTCTCAGATAGGTATTTTAAGGGTAAAAAGGTCGTCAAATCTTTGTATTTCAGTTAATTATTTAGGAAAATCAGCATTAAAAAATAGACAGTGGGAAGAAAAAAAGCACAGAGATTTCAAGAGAATTTAGAAAAAGTTAACATTATTCAAGATACAAGCCCTCTTTTTAATGAAATTAAAGGAAATTGGCATACAACGTACTTTAAGAATGAAAATCCAATCGTTTTAGAGTTAGGTTGTGGCAAAGGGGAATACACCATTGGTTTAGCAAAACTCTATCCTGAAAAGAATTTTATCGGAATAGATATAAAAGGGGATAGGATAGCTGTTGGGAGTGATTTGGCTTTGGAGGCTAATTTGTTAAATGTAGCATTTCTAAGAACAAAGGTTCATCAACTACTTGACTTCTTTCAGGAAAATGAAATAAGTGAGATTTGGATTACTTTTCCAGA
>JALRIJ010000132.1 GCA_023255485.1 Flectobacillus sp. | reverse complement strand
GATTGACCTTGTAAAGGACGATTATCAGATTGATCAGCCCCAGCAGTACCTAAACTAACACGGCTATAAATAAATGCCCCGTTAAATACTAAGTTGATTTTACTCAAAATTGCAGAAGTCGTAACTTTGTCAAGTGACTTTTTAAGTTCTATTTCCACCCCTGTACTGTAAGCACTTTCTGCATTACTAAATGAAATATTGTTGTTATTACCACCAGCAAATACGACCTCAATTGGGTTTTTGAATTTCTTATAGAATAATGCAACAGACACTACTTCTGAAGGAGTTGGATATAATTCGTAACGTAAATCGTAGTTATCAATCTCTGCATTGTTCAGTTCTGAGTTACCTTGTACTACTCTGTTATTCACGAAGTCATAGAATGAGAAAGGAGCAACCTCACGGAACTCTGGACGGTTTACTGTTTTACCATAAGCCAAACGTAATAATGATTTTTCAGAGAAGTTATACGTCAAGTTAGCAGAAGGTAAAACACTCAAAATATCACGTTTATAATTTACGTCTGCACTTTTACTAATGTCATAGCTATTCAATTTTTGAACGTTTTGCTCTGCTCTTAATCCAGCAATAACATTAAATTTCTTCGTGAACGCATAGTTACCAGAAACATAAGCAGCAATTTGATTATTACTCGCAGTATAAGAGTCAGACTTATTTGTTTGCTCATCAATCTTAACACCGTTTGTAGTATTGATATTTTGAGGAGCAAAGATTTGGTCAATCGGTAAAGTACCAATATTAAACAAACTACTATTTGCTTGAACATAACCTAAGTTACGAGCATCAAACTGACGATGTTTATCTTCGTAATATGCACCAGCTTTCAATTCTAACTCTTTGCTAGATTCCTCCGTAGCTCCCTTAACAAGTCTTATTTTTTGAATTACATTTAAACCTGCTGTATAAGCATACTCATCCATGATGATATTCGTACGACCTAAGTTAAAGGTCTGAGCAGCACCAAATGGCACTAATAAATTACCACTTGAATTATATCTAAAACGCTTATAATCAGGCTGGTCACGGAATGATTTATTGTAACCAATTACCCAGTCAACTTTTGTTTTTTCGTCGTTAAAATTATGACGACCTAATAATTGACCAGTGTAAATACCACGATAGATTTGGTCTAAAGAACGGATATTCCAAGTTGCTCCATCCGTAAAGCCATTTCTATTAACATACTGACTATTACTTGTTTGGTTAAATAAGTTTTTAAATTCGAATGTGTGAGTGTTATTAATTTTGATAGCCCAGTTGTGTAAAGCTCCAAAACGAACAGATCCATTATATTGACTATCTCTAAATTCAGAATCTTTGTTAACACTTGCCTTTCCAGAAACCTCACTGTAGCTGAAGTCATTTCTATCCATATTAAAAGTACTTCTCGTATTACTGTAATTAACAGCCGATACGTTAGCAAGTTTAATGGTATTGTTGTCAATTAACTTGTAAGCGCCTGTCAACGTCATACGCATATCAGGTAATGCGTTTGAAGAAACTGGAACCCAGCTATTTTTTAATGACTGTCCAACCCCTACTAATGCCGCATTTGATAATTGTTTCAACTGAGCTGTTGAAGGGAAGCTTGAAGGAAGATCTGAATACCCCGAGTTAAAGCCCGTCCAAGCATTACTACCTGTTTGAGGTTGTAAAAACTCATTTCCTGTAGTTCCTTGGCGAGCCCCTACACTTGCATCAACCGTAAAGAAATTACGGTCAGGAATACTTTTTGTGAAGATTTTTACCACACCACCTGCAAATTCACCTGGCAATTCAGCCGCAGGAGATTTGAATACTAAAATACGGTCGATTTGGTTAGAAGGGATAATATCGAAAGAGAACGAACGACTGTCCGTTTCCATAGAAGGTGTAAACGTATTGTTCAACATTACTGTATTGTAACGTTCGTTCAAACCACGGATGTTAATAAAGCGATCTCCAAAGATGGTGATACCCGGTACACGTTTTACCACCTCAGCAGCGTTACGGTCTAGGGTTTTTCCGATTTGTGCTGCCGAAATACCACTTACGATTTGCTGTGCTGCTTTAATTTCTGAAATAACTGAAACCTCTGTGTTTGTTAAACGTTGTCCAACAACTCTAACTTCATTTAAGGTTGTTCCAGTGTTTTCTTCTACAAAAATGTTTACCTCCGTAACATTGTCAGCAACCACACGAACGTTTTCAACAACTTTCGTTTTGTAACCTACAAAAGAGACTTTCAATTTGTAAGTACCTACAGGAATGCCTTTCAAAGAAAAGAAACCGTTAATATCGGCAGAAGCTCCTTTGTTTAAACCATCAACTAAAACAGTTGCACCAACAAGGTCTTCTTTTGACGCTGCGTCCTTGATAGTTCCTCTTATCGTTCCTAATTGCTGTGCAAGGGAAACGGAGAATGATAATAGTGTAAGAATTAATGAGTAATAAATTCTGTGTCTCATACTGGTTGAATTAAGTTTGATGACACAAAAGTAGGACGGCTATTTAACCGCATTATTACCCCAAAATTATATAAGCATTAGTATATGATTACCCATATATTAAGTAGATTATCCAAATATTATCAAATAGCAAAACTGCTATTTATTCTACACTTTATTCAACATTTTGGCAATTACAGCGTTTTGGGACTTCATCTAACCCACTTCCCCCCCACGGATTACAACGAGCTATTCGCTTCATTCCTAGGTAAAAACCTCTAAAAAAGCCCCATTCTTGCACTGCTTCAATCATATATTGAGAGCAAGTAGGCGTATATCTACACGAATTCGGAAAATAAGGGGATAAAAAGACTTGATAAATCCGAACAAGTATTTTGATTATCTGAGACGATAGTTTGTTATTCATAAAAGAAATGCGTTGATTTAGTTACCTTTGTATTTACATTTTATAGGAAACACCTTGCTTAGGCTCTCAGCCTTATGGGGTTTCATTTGATTTTTTAATAAGCAACCATCGTCATAGATGAAAAATAAGCATCCAAGAGGAGCTGCTCTAAGCCCTCAATCAAGTACGAAGCCTCCTAGAATATTGGAGGTCACTGAAGAGGCAGAATTATTAACGTTTTTGTTGGCAAAATTGACTAACAGAAATAGACACAACGTTAAAACAGTATTAAAGGATAAATTAGTTTGGGTAAATGGTAAACCTGTTACGCAATTTAATCATATTCTGAAAGTAAACGATAAAGTTGAAGTTAGAACAGGGAAAGCTCCAGAAGAACAAAAATACAGAGGACTAACCATCGTCTTTGAAGATGACTACATTATTGTCATCGACAAAGCAGAAGGAGTTCTTTCAATTGCCACCGAAAAAGACAAAGACCACAATGCGTATCGTATCTTGAGTTCGCACGTCAAAAAAGCGAATGAACATAATCGCATCTTTGTCGTTCACCGTTTAGATAAAGATACATCAGGATTAATGATGTTTGCGAAAAGCGAGAAAGTGAAAAACTTATTGCAGGAAACATGGGGACCAACCACCAAAGAACGTACCTATTTGGCTGTAGTAGAAAGATACCCGAAAGAAGATAAAGGGACGATTTCGTCTTACTTAGCTGAAACCAAAGCTTTGATGGTGTATTCAACCCAAAATCCGAATGCAGGACAACACGCCATTACGCATTACGAAACCATCAATAGTAACGAAGACTTTTCTTTATTGAAGGTAAATTTGGAAACAGGGCGTAAAAACCAAATCCGTGTTCACATGCAAGATTTGGGAACACCCATCATCGGCGATGAAAAATACGGTGCAAAACAAAACCCTATCGGTCGTTTAGGATTACACGCTTGGGTATTGGCATTCACCCATCCTATTACCAAACAAAAAATGTATTTTGAAACCAAAATACCGAAAAAGTTCTTGAGTTTGTTTTAACCAAGTGGGTTAACGGGTTTTAACCCGTAGAAAAAATACCCGCAGCAACATATCAATCAGCAACCAACTACAATCACCTTGTAGTATCAACATAAATTCAACAACATGGATATTTACGTAAGTAATTTACCTTTCAAAATAAAAGAAAAGACACTTCAAGAATTATTCGAAGTACACGGAGAAGTTATCTCTACCAAAATCATCATCGACAAAATTACTCGTCAGAACAAAGGCTTTGGTTTTGTAGAAATGGCTAACGACGAGGAAGCCAAAGCAGCCATCAAAGCCTTAAACGGTTTTGAAATCATGGAACGCAAATTAGTAGTAAACCGTTCGCAAGTAAAATTAAAAACGGAAGTTACCAAAAAGCCTGCTCGTAAATTCTTAGGCATTGGTAAGAAATGGGGCGAAAGCAGAAAAGGAAATAAATAAAATAGGTAGTGATGTAAAATTATGAATTTTAAATTTTGGATTTGACACACTAGCTATTAACCTTTTACAACAAAAACAATTATCCGCTTAATTTTGCACGATTACTTAGCAGAGAGGTCGTCTTTAAAAAGGACGACCTCTCTGCTTGACAAATAAGTAGCTGGCGACTTTACATCGCCAACTAATAGCCTATTTTTTTAATAACTCAATTCAACAATCTGACGAGCTACCGCAGGCGTAATCGCTTTACGTTCGCCTAGTCCTAACCAACCACGTTTCGTGAAACGTTCCTCTACAAATGCCCCCGTATCGGCATAATCCGAAGTGTATTCTGATAAACGTGTTTTTACACCTAAGCTGTGTAAGAAATCAATCGTTTTTTGAATCGCTAAGGTTGCTCTTTCTTCCAACGACCCTTCTGTAATACCAAAAAGACGTTCTCCGTATTGAGCTAATTTTTCTTTCTTGTTATCAAACTGTACTTTATACAATTGTGGGAAAATAATAGCTAAAGTCATAGCGTGGTCAATTCCATAAAGAGCCGTCAATTCATGTCCGATTGCGTGCGTTGCCCAGTCAGTAGGAACACCTTTTTGAATCAAGCCGTTTAATGCCATCGTACACGACCACATAAAGTTAGAAGCAGCTTCATAGTCGGCAGGATTAGCAATGATTTTAGGAGCTACCTCAATCAAGGTTTGCATGATACTTTCTGCAAAGCGGTCTTGTAACCATGCCCCTGCTGGATACGTCATGTATTGTTCCAACACGTGCGTGTAGGCATCTACCACACCATTTACTAACTGACGAGGAGGAATACTTTTAATTACTTCTGGATCAAGAATTGAGAAGGCAGGGAATAAACCTGGGCCACCCATACCCAATTTTTCTTGAGTTGAATAACGAGTAATTACCGCTCCTGAGTTCATCTCGGTACCCGTTGCTGGTAAAGTCAATACCGTACCAAAAGGCATTGCTTTGACCGTACGCACTGGCTTTGTTAGGATTTCCCAAGGGTCAGCACCTTCATAATCAACGGCTGCTACTAAGAACTTCGTTCCGTCAATTACAGAACCTCCGCCTACAGCCAATACAAACGTAACTTTTTCAGCACGCATGATTTCAACCGCTTTCATTAAGGTTTCATAGCTTGGGTTTGGCTCAATACCACTAAATTCGATTACCTTTCTGTCGCCCAATGCGGCGATAACTTGTTCATACACACCATTCGACTTGATGCTTCCGCCTCCGTAAGTCATCAGGATGGTTGCGTCAGCAGGTACTTCTTTTGCCAAGGCGGCTATTTGCCCTTTTCCGAATATAATTTTCGTAGGATTCTGAAATTCAAAATTTAACATTGCTTGTTGATTTTGTTGTGAAAATACCCATATAAAAAACGGGAATACCGTTTCATAAAAACGATATTCCCGTCTAAAAAGTTCTAAAAAAAACGTTTATGGTAATTGTAATAAGAATCCAATTGTAAAGTTAGCGTCCCAGTCGAACACAAACTTTTTACATCCTGTTGCCTCCGCTACTGCTTTGTAGATGTTTAATCCTGCTTTAGATTTAGCGTTATCTAATTTATAAGCCGAAGCAACATCCAAAACCGTGTAACGTTCTTTTCCTTTACGAACTGCCTTAGCTAATTCAAAAGGAACACCACCGATGATAAAGCAGGTTTCACGTTTATCCGAAGGAACTTGTTTCGCTTTAGCGGTAATGTCAGTAAATACCGTAGCATCATCTGTTCCGTTTTGGAAATACTTAGCTCCATACGATTCTAACGATTTAGGCGATTTGCCATCTACCCACGTAATTTTAGTATTTCCAGAACCAATATCTACCACAAAAGA
This sequence comes from Flectobacillus sp., assembly GCA_023255485.1. Classification (GTDB taxonomy): domain Bacteria; phylum Bacteroidota; class Bacteroidia; order Cytophagales; family Spirosomataceae; genus JALRIJ01. The sequence goes on along the minus strand of JALRIJ010000132.1, from coordinate 2,385 downwards.
ATTGTCTTCAAACTCTTTTGGCTGTACCGATTTCAAGCCTAATTGTCCTTCTTTTTCTGGTGTTACGGTGTTCACAAAATAGTTTAAGGTTTTTAAAGCCTTGATAATTTTCTGTGTTCCTTCTGCTTTTAAAGCTCCCGAACTTACTACGAAGTGAATATCTCTTCCACCAACGCCATAATCAAGCATTCCGCCAATGTATTTTTTCAAGCCAGCACGTACATCGTCGTCGCTTGCCATGTTTTCCGTTACTAAGCTGTTGCCAAATTCAGCTTTTTCTAACTTCCAGTTTTTATCGTTATCAATACGAACGATAAAAGAATTAAAACCACTTGCTCCTAATTCTACTACGCCCTTCAAACGTCCTGCAATGGGAGCTGGTGGGGTAAAATCGAAAGTCGGACGAGCAGCGTCGCTTGCTGAGGACGAGCTTTCGGACTCAGAAGAAGAGGAGGATGAACTTTCTGAAGATGCGGAACTGCTTCCTTCCTTGCTTTCCGAAGCAGGCGTTTCAGTTGCTGTTGCCGTTTTCAAGGTTTCAAGAGCTTCTTTACCGCCAAGCATTTTAAAGCCAAAATAAATTGCCCCTATAATTAAGGCTGTGATGAGTAATCTTCCTGCTACTGTTAGACGTTGCATATGCTAAAGATGATTTAAAGTTTTGATAAACAAAGATGTAGCTTTTCGGGGATTCTACAACAAATTTCATGTCATTCGGTCTTAAATTTATTTGATTGGCTGTAGGCATAGACAAAAAAAATCCAGCAGGCGAACCTACTGGATTAGAAAGATTTTTATTGAAACGTTCTCGGCACAATACAGGTGAATGAATTCTCCCGCTAAATGGAATCGTTATTTACCCACTAGCTATCATGCTTGATACTAACGATAACTATTCATCCTTATTTAAATACTCCAAGAGGGTCTTCTTTCTTGGCAACCAATTCTTGGACAAAACTCATATCGACAAACGATAAATCTAAGGCCTTGCATTTATGGAGACATTCCCATGCTTTATCATAATGCTCTAACTGATATTCACCAATGGCGTATTTTAGCCACGCATTGGCATTCGTTGAATCTAGCTGTACTGATTTTTCGAGCAGTCGCATGGCATCATCGATATCATCACAATTACGTTTTTCTTTAAAACACGCAATCTGAACGGTTGCTACATCCACCATCAACATCGGATTATCAGGAGCTAACTCAAGTCCACGTCTTAATAATTTAGCCGATTCTTCGAAGTTATTTTTCTGATAACTTGCCGAACCTAAGCCCCAATAAGCTTCTACATTGGTAGGGTCTAGCATATAAGACATATTAAAACGGTGAATTGCCGTATCAATTAAGCCATCGCCAAGGTATTCCCAACCACGTTCTGCAAAAAACTTACTTGCTTTCGTTTTATCTTCAAAATACTGTACGCACTGAGCGATAAATTCAGTATTCTTCCTGATTTCCTCCTCTGCTTTCTTCTTTGTTCCAAAAAGTGGAATAAAGCGAACATCCAAGGCGATAACATTCAGTCCCTCTTTAGTAGTACTCTCCCGATTACTTGCTAACTGTAACGTCTTTTCTTGAGCATAAGAACTAAAAGCCGACGTTAACACAAAAAAATACAATAATTGCCTCATAGTGGTAATATTCACGAACTAATAACGCAGTATTGAATGGGTTATTTTAATGGCTGCGATATTTTATTAAAGCTAGAATTATTTTAGCATAAAAACAAGAATATTACCGTCCTTCAAAGTTGACTTTCCTTCCTTATTTAACAACAGCTTCATCAGTCTCTCTATACTACACGATTCGTCCCAAACCCTTCATTTTAACAAAAAGACGCATAGACAAGAGACAAAATCAAAAGGTTGCTTGGCAAAAAATAAATAAAAAATTTGATTCCTAGCAAGCAATAAACTCATAATCAGCCACGTAATCTTGAGCAAACAGCAAAGAATGCTCAAACTCCTACTTATCCTTTTATAATTCTTTAACATTTAAAATTTACAAAAATGAAAAACTTCTTTTTTCTAATCACGGGCTTTTTTGTTTTAACTTTAGCTTCTTGTAGCAAAGATGAAATCACTCCGACAACGTCTTCGACCTCGGCAGCAAAATCAGGAACAAGTACCGCAGATACCAATAAAGTAACTAAAACGGTTGTTACACAAGCTAATTTACTCAGTGCTATCTCCACTTACCTAACCACTAATTATGCTGGATACACTTTTGTAAATGCTTACAGCGAAACTGTAAGTGGTGTTATCAAAGCCTATGACGTGAATATTACCTTGAATAGTGTTCCGTACCACTTAGTATTTAGCCCAACAGGAACCTTTACTAGCGTGAATTCTTTTGGTAAGAAAGCAAGCAAAACATCTC
>JALRIJ010000131.1 GCA_023255485.1 Flectobacillus sp. | reverse complement strand
ATAGAAAACATAGTTATGTGAAATTTTGGTAATCACCTACCATATTTCTACTGTATTTCTATGGGGTTTTAAAACAAATATATCTTAATACTTGTGCGAAATTATTTTAACTTAACTTTTCTTGTCGATACCCACTTGTTAAGGTATTAAATCCAAAATCTTGCATCTCTATTTAGTCGTCACTGGTTACAATAACTTTGGTAGGAGGCGTTTTATTTTCTTCAAGTCCCGTTCCTTTTAACTTGTTGATAATTTCCGATTGCTTTCCCGATTTCATAAAGTCGGCTTCTTGAGTGGTATAATCTGCTCTTTTTTCTTCCAAATCAGCCTTCAATACGTCAATTTTATGAATCAAATTTTCAGAGTTCAATGACGAGGCAATGTAAAGAATAATCAAGGCGGAAGTCCAGACAATGTACCGCATTTGGTAGGCAGGAAAGGCTCCTCCGAGTACTTTGTCCATATTAAAGACACGGTCGAAGAAAGCAAAAACCCCTCTACTTGGTATGTAAGTAGCGGGTTTGATAGTTTTCTTATTACGAGATACGTTCTTTGCCATGTTAATAAAATTGGATCACTTAAGATGATAATGTTGCAATACGAAGTTTAGCACTTCTGCTTCGGTTGTTACGAGCCAGTTCTTCCGCTGAAGCCTCAATAGGCTTTCTACTGATGCCATCAAGCGGTTTAGAAACATTGCCATAAACAATATCTTTTTCTAATACGCCTGTAAAATTACCCGCTTTAATGTAGTTTTTGACGAGGCGATCTTCTAATGAATGAAAAGTCATTACGCACAAACGACTCCTTGTATCTTTAAGTAAGTCAGGTACTTGTTCTAAAAACTCTTGAATAACCGTTAGTTCTTCGTTTACTTCAATACGAATTGCCTGAAAAACTTGGGCAAAATACCTGAATTCTTTGAATTTTGGAGCATATTTTTCTAATAATTCCTTAAATTCTCCAGTAGTATTAATAGGACTATTCAAGCGTGCAGATACAATTCCAGCGGCTAAAGTTTTTGCATTCTTCACTTCGCCGTACATTCCCAGAATGCGATGGAGTTTATCTTCTGGATAATTGTTAATAATGGTATAGGCTGAAACTTCTGCTTTTTGATTCATACGCATGTCCAATTCGCCGTCAAAACGAGTTGAAAAACCCCGAGTTGGTTCGTCGATTTGGTGGGAAGAAATACCTAAGTCAGCTAAAATTCCATCTACTTTTTTTACGCCATACAGGCGTAAGAATTTCTTAATATTACGAAAGTTTGTCTCGATGAAAGTAAAACGTTTATCGTCTATCGCTTCCGCATTTCGTTTAGCGTCTGGGTCTTGATCAAAGGCGTACAGACGACCATTTTCGCCTAATTTCTCCAATATTGCTTTTGAGTGTCCTCCTCCTCCGAAGGTAACATCGACATAAATACCATCTGGACGTATATTTAAACCGTCCAAACACTCTTGCAACATGATTGATTCGTGGTACATTCTTAGTTTGTTTTTGTGTGCCAAATTTGGCATTACATCACTACTCTTTTTTACAAATTTACAGAAAAACTAGGATGCTTGTGTGGTTAAAGAAACATTAAATCGTTTTTGTGCGGATATTATTGATGAATGAGAAGAAAAAAAGTATTTTTTATAGGAGTTTAAAATAAGATAAGTTGATGGTTTATACTTAAAGTGGTTCGGTTTTTGCTGAAAATACCCTGTACATTACTGATAAAAACCAACGTCTAGGAAAAATGTAATAATTTCTTAACAAAAAAATAAAATTATTTACCATTTGTTCAATTAATTCAATGAATCGTTATATATTTGTGTGTATGTATAACGTATATACTTTTTAACCCGTACTTATCTCATTATCAATTATTAAAAAAAAAGTCTAAAATCGTTATCTTTTAAGGTTTGAGTCTTGAGTAGTAATAATTATAACCCACGAAACAATGATGAAAAAATTTACTGTATTTTCTTTGATAACTATTTTATGTGCCTCTTTTATAACGACCTCTTTTTCTCAAGTACAGGTAAAATCAAATAGAGATATTTTATTTGAACTAAAAGTAAATGATGAAAATAAAACGATTTTAAAATGGGTAACAGCAGAAGGTCATGCAACAAGTAGGTTTATTATCCAACGTAGTAAAGATAATGACACTTATTTTGATATTCGGGAAATTGAAGTAAAACAGTCCACTAGTGAGGATCGCCTTCAATATACATTTACAGACTACAAAATATTAAGAGAGTCTGAAAATTATCGTATTATGGAGTATGAAGCAGATGGGAAAGTTCATGTATATGCACCTATTATGGCAAAGCCTAATACACCTGTGTCGGTAAGTAAAGTGGGTGATACGAGTATTATCCGAGTAGCCGTTCCAGATGCTAAAAACTTAATGGCTCTACTGGGTACACAGTCTGGTTTAGGTGTCCCTTGTGAATTTGAACTATCAAAAGATAATAATGTTATCATAAAACCGTCATATACTTTGATGACAGGAAATTATGTAGTAAAATTGCGTAGTACAACGGGAGAACAACAGTATAAGTTTTCCGTTAGAAATGATGATATTTTTTAATTGACTGTAGGAGTTTGAGTAAAATCCCCGATACCTTTGGCATCAGGGATTTTTTGTTTAATCGGGTTGAAGTTGTCATGTTTCTACCACTGAGTTGCACGGAGGGAAAAGTCTTTGTGAAACTCCGTCGAATACTGTCTTACTTGATTGCCAGCTGTTTCGTATCTGCCTCAATGACTTTGTTGAAAAACTCCCTAAAGGCAGGATATTCGTTGGGTGCGATGATGTCTTTCTTACGAATTAAAGCACGTTTAGCATAGAGTTTATCGCCTTTCAAATCGAAACTCATCTCAAAATCGGCAAAGTCTGTGGACAAGTGAATATTTTCTGGCACTTCTAATAACTTTTTACCCGCAGGAATTTGACATACAATGGTTTCTTTCATTTCCTGAGCTTCTAAAAACTCCCAAAGTAAGAACGGCATTTTACGGGTTTCTGCTGTAATAAAGTCGGAAGACTTAATTTTATCTGACCAAGGTAAACTCAAAATCTTCATCCCTGCTACTTCGCTGAGGGCATTTTTGACAAAGTATTCATACTCATAATTCAGTGAGTCCGAACGCTTTTCTAAGTCAAAAAAAGTTAAATGATTAACTTTCAAAACGCTGCTAAAATCTGCCGAAAGCGATTCTCCAATTGCTTTTTCTCGTTCTTCAGGACTTAAATTTGCGTTGGCGTGACGGCTACCACTAGCAATGCTTCCTGTTTTTAATGAGACAATTTTCGCAGTAATATCTTTTTGATTCAACGAAAGTGCCATTTGACGATAAACACCACTCACACTTTTGACATTTGAACTTAACTTGCTCAAATTCGTTTTGAACGTTTCGCCCTCTCTTGGAATTTTTAAAATATTGGTATGGGTTAATAATGGCGATAAAGAACCAAAAGCGTTTTTATTATCCGTTAATTCGATAAAATAAGTTGTTCCTTCGGTATCTAAGGTTGCAATACAATGGTTAAAATTGATGCTTGGTAACAGCATATTATTATCGCCATTGTCACGTGTGGAGACTAGCACCAAATTGGCTTTTACACCGACCTCGTTACACATGGCCACAAACAAGGTAGATAAATCTTTACAATCTCCCAGTTTTGTACTGAGTGTCCGAGATGCCTTTTGAGGTACAATACCGCTTTGCATAAAGGCAACGCTCAGGTAATTAATGTTATTTTCGATGTAATTATAAATGATTTTTGCTTTTGCTAAATCACTCAAATTTTTAGGTTGCTCTTTGAATAATTCACGAACAGTTTCCTGTACTTCAAAGTCAGACTTAGCTTTGGTAGATGCTAAATCGGAATACCATTGTCCGATGAAATTCCAATCTGGCATTGTGGAAACCTCCAATACGGGGGCAATATCGTTGAGCGTCGGCATCATGGATTCACCAATGATAGCTGCTTGATTAGTTTGTTCCCATGTATAAAGCTTAAAGTTTTCGAGTTGCTTAATCGTGGGTTTTATCTCTACATTGTTCGTCTTAAATTGGAAAGGCTTATTTTCGGGCATCAATAAGCTATAGCGAACAAGTGTAGAAGGATAACCCAGAGCAAATAAAATTTTATCATTAAAATGTTGTCCAAGCATTCCCGAAGATAAATCTTCGAGGCGATAGACCACATGAATCGCATCGCCTACTTCAAGTCCCGTGAAGACCAGTTGGTTCTCGTTACTTTCAGCTTTCACTTTACTGCCATTCGCCTTTAACACCTCCGCTTTTTCGACGATATAATTCTGTGAATTTTCATTGAATGGAATTGTGAATTCCTTCCATTCATCAATCCCTTGTTGAGTTAAAATTTTGGTTAAAATTTCATCCCGTTCTTCCGTTGTACCCTGTGGATACACTACACGTTGCGTCTCATTAATCAAAATCAAGCTGTTATCGTTTGGATACTTATCGGCTTTTGCCGCAGTTTTAAAGACCAAATCCGCATTTGTTTTCGGGAAGTGGCTAAACAAATCAGGCTTATTCTCTAGGGTTCTTAACGCTTTGTGAGCGGCAAAAAGCGTTGGTTCTAGTTCAATCGCTTTCTTATACGCTTCAATCGCCTTTTCTTTTTGATTAAGAGCATTATACGTTTCTGCGAGTTTCTTCCAATACGTGCCATAATAAGGAGCAAAATCCAACACTTTTAGGCGGTATATCAACGCATTTTTATAATCGGTTACCCCAAAATATTGCTCCGCCATATCGTCATAATAGCCAATAGCGTAGGGAAAGTTGTTAATTCTTGCCTGATAATAAGCGAAGCCCTCTTCTTTTTTTCCATTCTGAAAACTCACCTTCGCCAACTCGAGCAAGGCTTTGTCGCTATAGGTACTGCTAACGTATTTTTTCAACACAGCTTGTGCTGTTTTAGGGGATTTCTTAATTTCTTGCTCAATAACATAGGCAAGGTTAACTGCTTCAAAATTATCAGGATATTTCTTGTACAGCTTGTCACTCAACTGAATCATTGGGTCATATTTCTGTTGTTTTGCCAGAATGCCCAATTCGGTAAAGTCCGTGTAACTACTTTCTCCATATTCATTTTTTATTTTTGTTAAATAGAGTTCTGCTTCGGCAAAATCCTCTTTTCCCAAAGCCTCAGCTAGGAGTAGCTGCATACTTACGAATGACTCAGGGTCTTTTGTCTTGATGAATTCGCCTTCTTTCGTCAACTCCGTTTTGTTTCCTTCTCGAGAGTACGCTTCCACTAACACGCCACTCAAAAACGTACTTTCAGGAGCCAGTTCTCGAGCTTTTTTCAAGTATTTTCTTGATTCGTAGGCTTTGTCATTACGCAAATAAGTTTCTGCCAGAAGGATGTAGTTCAAAACAGAGTTAGGGGCATTTTTGATTTGATTTTCAAAATAAGCTTCTGCAAAAAAAGGAATACTTTCAGTACGGAATGTGCTCGCTTTAGGGTAGTCTTGTTGTGTTGCAACAGTACTTAACCCTTGAATGGTATTGCCTTCCTTATCAGTTAATCTAATTAAGAAATTAGCTCTACCTGATTCACTTTCTCCAATTTGAACTAAAATTCGATTATAGCCTTTTTTGAGTTGAACGGTATTGGCATAAATATCTAGATCACAATTTCGTTCGGTTATTTCGCTGGTGATAAGTTGGTCGTTGACCCATATTTTAATAGAGCCAGAGCAACCAGAACGCATGATTACTTCTTGATCTTGTGGACTATTTAAAAAAGTTTGTGCATACATAATGGCATTATGTACTTCAAAAAGATAAGTAAAGTCAAACCATTTATCAGAGCGTTCAACAGGAGGTTTGAACCAAGAGATATTCGTTTTGATTTTATTTTTGAAAACAGCTTTACTTTCAGGATGTTCCAATACATGAAAGTCCTTGTTGAAGCCACTAGCAGAGGTATTTTCAAAAGTACCGAGTACTTGCCAGTTGCTCAATGCTCCAATTTTATTGAATTCAGTAAGAGCTTCATTGGGTTTGGCAGAGTAGAGATAATGGTCTCCTATGGCAGCAATGGCCATTGCTCGCATTGTTCCGTTGAGACGCTTGTCTTGAAGGAGTTTATTCAAAAAAGATAGTTGATACGCTGTTTTTTTACCAGCAAATCCATCGAACATTGCTCCTGTACTCCAGAGAGCATAAAGTTGTGGAAAAGGGTTGCTGGCCGCATCATAAAACTTATCAATAAAAGAAAAAGCTCTTTCATTATTCTCTTCTCCCCAAGCAAGCATGGCTAAACCGAGATATGCCTCTGCTTTTGTATCAGAGCTTGTACTCGCTTCGGTAAATAATGTTTTTGCCGCTTTTCGTTGATTATTATGAAAGGCAGTCCATGCTTTGGTCAGAGATGGGTTATCACTGGCTATGCTAGTCAGTGTGAAAGTAGTAGAAAAAATAAGAGCAAGGAATGCTTGTAGATATAAGTTTCTAGTTGACATAGAATAGATTAATTTAGTTCTAAGAACAAATAACGCAGAAAGTAAGAATAAAACAAAAAACCTCACGCCAAAAGGAATGAGGTTTTTTGTGTGTAATATAGTGCCGATTCACTTATTTTAATTTAGCAACAGCAACTTTGATACGCTCGCAAGCTTCTACTAATTGTTCGTCAGCAGCAGCCGTAGAGATACGCATACAGTTTGGAGCTCCAAAACCAGAACCTGCTACGGTTGCTACAAATGCTTCTGCCAATAACCATAAACAGAAATCGTCTGAGTTATTGATAGCCGTTGTGCCATCTGTTTTTCCGAAGTAGTAAGAAATGTCAGGGAATGCGTAGAATGCACCATCTGGCATATTTACTTTGAATCCTGGGATTTCACGTAATAAACCAACTACTAATTTACGACGACGGTCATACGCTTCTTTCATTTTGTAAGCTTCATCCAATGGACCATTGAATGCCGCTACTGCTGCTTTTTGAGCGATTGAACCTGTACCTGAAGTTACCTGTCCTTGTAATTTCTCAATGCCTTCTGCAATCCATTTTGCCGAAGCCGTGAAACCAATTCTCCAGCCTGTCATAGCGTGACCTTTAGCCACCCCATTTACCGTAATAACACGGTCTTTGATAGCAGGAATTGAACCAATTGAGAAGTGACCACCCTCGGTAAAGTTGATGTATTCATAGATTTCATCCGCTAATACAAAGATGTTTGGATTTTTTTCTACGATGGCAGCGATTGCTCTTAATTCTTCTTCGGTATAAACAGAACCCGTTGGGTTGTTTGGAGAAGCAAACATCACCAATTTCGTTTTTGGAGTGATTGCCGCTTCAAATTGTTCTGGAGTTACTTTGAAGTTATTGTCAAAAGAACCTTCAACGATAACCGAAGTTCCTTCTGCTAATTTCACCATTTCAGAATAAGAAACCCAGTAAGGAGCAAAGATTAATACTTCGTCACCTGGGTTAATCAATACAGAGATAGCATTGGCTAATGCGTGTTTTGCACCTGTTGATACAACGATATTTTCTGGTTTCCAGTCAATTTTATTATCACGTAATAACTTATCTGCGATAGCTTTACGAAGGTCTGGATAGCCTGCTACAGGTGAATATCCATGAAAACCAGCGTCGATAGCGTCCTTTGCAGCATCACAAATGTGCTTAGGCGTTTTGAAATCTGGTTCACCAACTGAAAGACTAATAACCTTATGACCTAACGCTGCTAATTCACGAGCTTTTTTAGTCATTCCCAAGGTAGCTGATTCCTCTAATGCGTTAATTCGATTTGATAATAATTCGACAGACATTTTTTTTCGGATTTTGGGTGTGTTGATCACACCGCTATTTTAACAAATGTGTGGGCAGTAAAGCATGTCCCACACGTAAATCGTGCAAAATTACTTGATGTGTGCTTTGTAAGCTAAAAATTTTGTAATTATTTCTGTATGGACAATGTCCACTCTCCTAAAGAATATAAAAATATTTTTTAAGAATTTTTAACAAGTCTTGCAACCTTTGGATAAGTGTGCTTGTCTAAGTATGCAGAAAGAGTCCAAAACAATATTCGTTTAATTATTATTTAACTTTAAAATCAATTCAAAACATGAAAAAATTATTGTTTATGTTAACGGCTGCAATGGGTCTATTTGTAGCAAGTTGTAAGCAAGGAGACGTAACACCTAGCTCTTCTGACGACATTTTAGATGCGGTATCAGCATCGGCAGCTCGTACTGCAGCCGTTTCAGATACAGCCACTAAAAAAATATGTAAAGGAAACATTACAAGTGTTGACCCTGCTGCTTTACCTGCTGCCATTACCACGTATATTTCTACTAATTATGCAGGATCTGCAATCAAATTTGCTGGAAAAGATGCAGTAGGTCAATATTTAGTAGGTATCGAAAAAGATACCGTAAGAACAGGTTTATTGTTTGATGCAAACGGAGTATTCATCAAAGCAATGGTACACTATGCAAAACAGTCAAAATTGACTGAAGTAGCAGTAACAGCTTTACCTGCTGCCATTACTACTTATATCTCAACTAAGTATGCTGGTTATACGGTAAAACGTGCAGGAACAGATGCTTCTGGAAACTATTTAGTAGGTATTACAGATGGAACTACTAAAAAAGTACTTCAATTTACTTCAGCAGGGGTATTTACTGCTGAAAAAGAAGTTCCTCCACACCAAGGTAAAGACCCTAGAGGCGGTACTAAGCCTGGCTCATTGCCAAATGGAGGTAAATAATTAAAGAGTCTCAATTGGATTTTTCAGAAAGGTCTTCTCGGTCATCGGGAAGACCTTTTTTGTGTTATCCTCATAATTATCACAAAGCATAATAGTGTTCTAACCTAGCTTTCTTAACTTGTGAAAAATATCCCAAAAAATAATTCT
>JALRIJ010000130.1 GCA_023255485.1 Flectobacillus sp. | reverse complement strand
TCAACGGTAAATCCTAATTGTTGTAAGGCTTGAGCCGTCAAATTCGTTAAACCGTTTACACGTTCTGCAATGGCTTTCAAGCCAGCAGGGCCGTGATAAATACTGTACGCAGCCGCCATAATTGACAACAATACTTGAGCTGTACAGATATTTGACGTAGCTTTTTCACGACGAATATGTTGTTCACGAGTTTGTAAAGCCATACGCAAAGCACGATTACCGTTGGCATCAACCGATACCCCAATAATACGACCTGGCAAATGACGTTTAAACTCTTCTTTTGTTGCAAAGAAAGCAGCATGAGGACCACCAAAACCCATTGGTACACCAAAACGTTGAGAAGTACCCACTACGGCATCTGCTCCCATTTCGCCTGGCGATTTCAATAACGTTAACGCTAGTAAATCAGCCGCAACTATCACATTGATGCCCAATTCATGAGCAGAAGCAATTAAATCTGTATAGTCAAATACTTGACCATCTGTGGCAGGATATTGCAAGAATACCCCATAAATATCTTCGTTTGTCAAATCAACACTGCGGTGATCGCCTACCAAAATATTGATTCCAAGAGGCGTTGCTCTTGTCACTAATACATCAATTGTTTGTGGATGACAAAGTTCCGAAACGAATAACGTCTCCGCTTTTTTCTTTGTTCCTTTACGTTGTCCGTACAACATCGTCATTGCCTCCGCTGCTGCTGTTCCTTCATCCAATAAAGAAGCATTAGCGATTTCCATTCCTGTCAAATCCATAATCATGGTTTGATAGTTAAGCAACATTTCTAAACGACCTTGAGCAATTTCCGCTTGATAAGGCGTGTAAGCCGTGTACCAAGCAGGATTTTCGAGAATGTTACGCAAGATGACCGTTGGCGTGTGCGTATCATAATATCCCATCCCGATATGCGATTTAAAAATTTCATTCTTTTGGGCTAATTTCTTGAAATCTTTCAAAAATTGAGCTTCCGTTTTTGCAGCAGGAAGATCCAATAATTTAGGCAAACGAATTGCCGAGGGAACTGTTTGATTGATGAGTGTTTCGATCGAGTCCACGCCGATAGTAGCCAACATCGCCTGACGATCTGCTACGTTAGCATTGTTATGGCGATTCTCGAATGGCTCTTGGTACTGAAAGTTGATTTTCATTGAAATGGAGGAAATAATGTGCGAAAAACACGTAAAACAATCAAATGAACCTAGCTATCAGGCACTTGAAACACAAATGGCTGATAGTTAGATTCATTTGGAATGCGACTGTACACTAGGGTACTGCGAATGGGTGCAAATTTACGGAGAATATTTAGCAAAATCACAAGAGGATGTTTACAAATCCATAACAATTTGCTAGCACAGGCAAATCCTATTTAAAAGCCCAACGAATTGTCTTAGGAATTTGTTTTCATCATCACCAGCGAATCTTTATTAAACTATTATACATTTGAATAGTACAATTTTAAAAAATAAGTATCCTAAGTGACTTTTATTATTTTCGATATAAATACGTAGAAATTACTACTATGAACACAAAAATTTGTACCTCAATGCCGCTACATCCTTTCATAGATATAGGATGAATTCCGTAACTTCGTTACTATTAAATTCATTTTAGCAATTTTCATATCCTAATGATGTCGATTCATTCACACAAACTAAAATCAAAAGCGATTCTAGCCACTTGCTTTCTCTTTTATGGATTTTCGAGCAGTTTTGCTCAAAAATCCCCTGAAAAATTTGCCCAAACCATTAAGGCAGATGATTTGAAAAAACACCTTACTTTCATCGCTTCTGATAGTTTAAAAGGACGTGAAACTGGAACAGCAGAACAAAAAGTAGCGGCTCAATACATTGCGGCACACTTCGATGCTTGCGGAATTAAAGGTATTGTCGGCAAAGATAGTTCTCATTTTCAATCGGTTGACTTAGTTAAAAGAGGTTGGGGGGATTTCTATGCAAAAGCAGGTTCAAAGAAATATCATTATTTAGAAGACTTCATTGCGTCTTCCACTGCTTCTTTTTCTAAGGACGAAAAAACGCCGCTTGTTTTTGCAGGTTATGGGATTGAAGAAGATAATTTCCAAAGTTATAAAGACCTTGATGTTACAGGAAAGTTTGTCATTATTTTAGACGGAGAACCAAGAAACGCAGATAGCACCTTTAGTATTTCGGGAGCAAAAACCCCGTCTAAATGGGGATTATCGGGTGGATGGAAAGAGAAAATGTACCTTGCTCAACGCAAAGGGGCAATTGGTCTTTTGATTATTTCGACAACAAGTATCGAAGAATTTGAGAAACTCGTAAAACAACGTCAAGTAATGCTACGCCGTTTTGGAAATGCTCGTTTTGGATTTAGAGCGGAAGGAGAACCTCAAATTTCTAACTTTGCTACTTTAAACATTAGCCAAGCAATGGCAATTGATTTGTTAAAAACGAACAAAGAAACACTCGACAGCCTTATTAGTCCAAGTACTAGAACACTCGTAAAATCAACCTTCTCTCCAGAAGCACTTTCACTCAAAATTGAGCGTGTGACCACTCCAGTAGAAACCTATAACGTTCTTGGCTTTCTGGAAGGAACAGACAAAAAAGAAGAAGTACTAGTTATCTCTTCTCACTACGACCATATTGGAGTTACCGACGGAAAAATCAACAACGGAGCTGATGATGATGGCTCAGGTACAGTGGCTGTTCTTGAATTAGCACAAGCATTCGGAGAAGCTGCCAAAGCGGGGAATCGTCCAAGAAGGAGTATTTTATTTATGACCGTTACAGGAGAGGAAAAAGGTTTATTAGGTTCTGAATACTACGTTAACAACCCAATAATTCCCTTAAAACAAACGATTTGCGACTTAAATATCGACATGGTAGGTCGCACGGACAACGCTCATAAAAAAGCGAAAGACTATGTATATGTCATTGGTTCGGATAAATTATCATCCGAATTACATGAGAGTTTATTGAAAACCAATAAACAATATACCAAAATGGAGCTAGATTTTCAGTTTAACGACCCACATGATCCAAACCGCTTTTACTACCGTTCTGACCATTATAATTTTGCCAAAAATAATATTCCTGTTGCTTTTTTCTTTAATGGCGTTCATGAAGATTACCACCGTCCGACCGACGATGTAGAGAAAATTGAATTTAATAAACTAGAAAAAAGAGCCAAGCTTGTTTTCTATTTAGCTTGGGACTTAGCCAATCGAGATAACCGTATTGTGGTAGATTCTAATAAGGAATAAAAGAAAAAGCGTAGCATCCGAATAAAGGGGCTACGCTTTTTTTATTTTTAAGAATAATGAACTTCCCCAAAAACCAGTCTTGACAAGTCGTTCTTCTATTTTTACGAGTTTATAAAATAAATCATTTAACCAAACGGCAGGCATTTCAACGTCAGAAGTCAAGTTGGATTCATCCAAAAATCCACATTTCAATTGTATTCGCTGTGAAAAACGAACAGCCCAAATCAACGGAGCTAAGAATAAACTCCAATAACTAGCTTGAACAAGCAACAGCTTTGATTTTTGAATAATAGGCTTAAAATCAGCCAATACAAAGCGATGCTTCCCTCCTACTGCTAGGTCATGTGTTCCATAAAAAGAAGCAAATGCGTTGTTATTAGACAAGAACAATCCCCCTGATTTGAGAAGCGATGCAATCTGGCAAAAAGCCTGTTCTATTTGTACCGTGTCCAGACAATAAAACACATCATCACAGATAATAGCATCAAATTGTTGTCCGTCGAAATGGTCGGCCACGTTATCAACAGAAAGGTAAGTTACCTTTAAATTACGACTTTGGGCAAAATGAATGGCAGCTTCGGAATAGTCAATTCCTTGTAGGTTTGTATAACCTTTTTCACGGAGGAAATCCAATAAACCACCCGTTCCACAACCAATATCTAAGAGTTTTATATCACGTTGATTCGAGAATCGTTCTTGTAAAGAATCGAATATTTTTTCGTGCAAAATACGATACCACCACAAGTCTTTCTCGACTTCAAACATGATTTTATACTCTTCAAAACTACTTTTTATCATGATTGTACACCCGATACTTTACTGTAAACTGAGGAGAGCTACTTTGTGTAAGAAAGGCTTTACCAATGTACTCACCAATAATACCAATACACAGAATACGAAAGCCTGCAAAAAAAGTAATTAAAGTTGCGGAGTTCGTATCAAAAATATCAGATATATGTAAGCCCATCATAACAAACGAGATGAGGATAAGAGCTAATCCCGAAAAAAGTACAAAACGAACAGGTAATAATGAATATCCAAAAAGAATATTAAAAAAAACCGTTAGAAGCTTCTTAAATGTATAATTGGATTCTCCATGTTCACGTTCATCGTGCTGTACATAAACCCTTCCAATGTGTGTTGTCACACTAAAAACCAAGCCATCAATATAAGGGAAAGGACCTGTATATTTACAGATTTCATCCACCACTTCTTTGCGAATGAGTTTAAAGCTTGCTAAATATAAGTCTCTAGGTTTTCCCAATAAGGGAGTCGTGATGTAATTCACTAGCCAACTACCAAAATTACGGAAGATGCTATGTTTTTTTTCACGATATTGGCCATATACTACATCATAATCACCACGTTCTGCTTCTTCGACTAATTTAATAATTTCAGAAGGAGGATTTTGGAAATCGTCGTCAATCATTACCGCATACTTTCCTTTCACATGATTTAAGCCACACATAACGGCATTGAATTCTCCAAAGTTTTTACGAAGCGAAATCAAGGATGTATTTTCATAACGCTTCACCAAGGCCTTACAGACCTCAGCAGAATTATCTGGGCTCGCATCGTTAACCATTACAATTTCAAAATCATAATTTTTTAACTCTACATGAAGGGTGTCAACCAATCGGGTGATTGTTTTTTCGGCTTTGTATATAGGGATGACTACGGAAAGTAACATTAATACGAATTAACGGTTTGAATGATGAAGTTAATTTCATCATCTGTAAGAGCGGTATTTAAGGGCAAACTTACGACTTCTTGGTGAATTATTTCAGTAATTGGCAATGAAAGATTGGTAAATTCCTTATAGGCTAGCTGTTTATGTGGAGCAATAGGGTAGTGAATGTCTGTACCAATTCCTTGTTGAGCCAAGTATTGTCTAAAGCCTTCACGGTCTTGTACCCGTACCACAAACAAATGCCAAACGTCTTCCCAAATACGGTCTGAGCTAGGCAAAACCAGCTTGGCGTTCGTTATTTCCATCAAATAACGTTGAGCAATGATACGTCTTCTTTCATTATCCCTATCTAAAAAAGGAAGTTTTACCGACAGAGCCACTGCCTGTATTTCATCCAAACGACTATTTAATCCTTTTGCATCAAACACATATTTTTGACTAGAACCATAGTTACGAAATTGCTTTATTTTCATGGCAAGTTCGGGGTCATTCGTCGTAATTGCTCCTGCATCACCTAAGGCTCCCAAATTTTTAGAAGGATAAAAGCTAAAGCCTGCTCCATCCGAGAGGTTACCAGCTTTTTTCCCTTGGCACATTGCTCCATGAGCCTGAGCCGCATCTTCAAATACCTTTAAACTATATCGTTTAGCAAGAAGTCGAATCATCTCCATCTCACAACACCGCCCATAAAGGTGCGTTACCAAAATTGCTTTGGTTTTGGGGGTAATCTGAGCTTCAATTTTTGAAACGTCAATAAGGTAATCATCCAGATTGGGTTCAACCAAGACAGGTACCAGATTTGCATTTGAAATAGCCAAGATGGTAGCAATATACGTATTGGCAGGAACGATAATTTCAGAGCCCTCTGGAAATCCATGCACCTTCAACAAAATAGTCAGTGCATCTAGTCCATTGGCAACGCCAAAACAAAACTGAGTGCCGCAGTACTGGGCAAACTGTTCTTCAAACAAGGTTAAGTTTTTACCTAGGATATACCATCCTTCTGCAATTTTTTGGGAAATAGCCTCTTTCAAAGAGGACTCATAAGGGGCATTAATCTGCTTTAAATCTAAAAAAGGAATTGGAGTCATGGGCAAAAAAAAGCGTTTGAAAAAGGTCTATTCGACTTTATTCAAACGCATATTGATAGTTTTACATTTATCCTATACGGCCACTCCTAATAATTCGGGCACTGAAGTTGGATAGGGTTCAAAAATATAGTCCGCTGCATCATAGTATTCATTGGCAAGTACCATCAAAATTGAATCACTTGTAAACTGATCCATCACATGCCAGTCTTCAGGTTCAAGAATTAGACATTTATCAGAAGAGTTCAAAATATATTCATTTTGCTCTTTGCCATTATCCACTAAAACTCTACAACTGCCAGCAAGACAAATAAGAGCTTGCCACGTTTTTTTGTGACGATGTCCTCCTCTTTCACAACCAGGAATGGCTCTAATAAAATACGAACGTTTAATAGCTCCTGGGAGAATTTTTTCAAATACGGTGAGATTTCCAGCATCTGAGCCAAATGTGGCTAGTTGTACAATTTTATCCATAAGTTTATTTAATATATTATTACAAGCTTCTCTTAAACAGTTATGAACACCATGAGGTATCAAACCACACAAATATAATATAATATTTTATTAATTCACATGATAGCCCCTCCATTAATTCTCAAATAAAATCTTATTTTGTAGCAAAAAAATAGCACTAGGTTTTCATAAAATATAGAAATATTCACATTTACGAACGACTTGATACTCCTCTGAGTATAGTGCTATAGTTAACACTAGTGCCAAGGCTTACATGCAGTTAGCACCTTTTTAGTGTTTTTATCAATTTATATCATATCAAGAAAAAACTATATAAATCTAACAAATAAAACTAACGGCTTCATATTTCAACTCAATCTATTAACTTTGTACAATTTTTGACCCTACCCGTACCAATGTTATCCGTAAAAATAGACTTTTAGGGGTTTATACTTATGAATTGTACTATAGGTCATCCGATTCTATTTTACCAGAGTCTTTGTATTTCTTAATAAAAAGAATTAACCAACAAAAATAAAGTAACAGCCGTGCCAAAAGACACTTCCATCAAGTCCGTACTCATCATCGGATCTGGTCCAATCATCATCGGTCAAGCGTGTGAATTCGATTATTCTGGTTCACAAGCAGCTCGTTCACTTCGTGAAGAAGGTATTGAAGTTATCTTGATTAACTCCAACCCTGCCACGATTATGACTGACCCTCTCAATGCTGACCACGTTTATTTGAAGCCGCTTGAGAAAAAGTCCATCATTGAAATTTTAGAGAAGCATGACGTTGATGCTGTGTTACCAACAATGGGTGGACAAACAGCATTAAACTTAGCCATTGATTGCGACGCAGCGGGTATTTGGGAAAAATACAATGTCCGAATCATTGGTGTGGACATCAAAGCGATTGAAACAACGGAGGACCGTGAGAAATTCCGTTTGAAAATGCTTGAAATTGGCGTAGGTGTTTGTAAAGGACGCACGGCTCGCTCGTTCTTGGAAGGAAAAGAAATTGCACAAGAAACTGGATTCCCTTTGGTAATTCGTCCTTCATTTACCCTTGGTGGTACTGGTGGTGGTTTTGTGCATGACCCGAAAGATTTTGATGCAGCCCTAAACAAAGGATTGCATGCTTCTCCTACGCATGAGGTATTGGTAGAACAATCAATCATGGGTTGGAAAGAATACGAATTGGAGTTATTACGTGACAACTTAGGTAACGTAATTATCATCTGTTCTATCGAGAACTTTGACCCAATGGGTATCCACACAGGAGACTCTATTACGGTTGCACCTGCCATGACACTACCTGATACTGTTTATCAGAAAATGCGTGACATGGCAATTAAGATGATGAATGCTATTGGTCAGTTTGCAGGTGGATGTAACGTTCAGTTCTCATTAAATCCTGAAAATGACGAAATCATCGCTATTGAGATTAACCCACGTGTATCTCGTTCATCTGCCTTAGCTTCTAAAGCGACAGGCTATCCAATTGCGAAAATTGCGGCTAAAATGGCAATTGGTTACAATTTGGATGAATTAACTAATGCCATTACAGGTTCTACTTCAGCTTATTTCGAGCCTGCTTTAGACTACGTAATTGTAAAAATCCCTCGTTGGAACTTCGATAAATTCCCTGGTGCTGATAAAACCTTAGGCCTTCAAATGAAGTCGGTAGGTGAAGCCATGGGTATTGGTCGTAACTTCCAAGAGGCATTGCAAAAAGCTTGTCAATCGTTAGAAATTAAACGTAACGGTATGGGAGCTGACGGCAAAGGATTAGAAGACCAAGACGCTATTATGAAGTCGTTGGCAAACCCATCTTGGAATCGTTTATTCCATATTTATGATGCCTTCAAAATGGGTATTTCTTTCAAAACAATTCAACAAGCTACTAAAATCGACAAATGGTTCTTATACCAAGTGGAAGATTTGGTACGTGTGGAAAATGAAATGGAGAAATACCATATCGGAAACGTTCCTACTGAATTATTAGAAGAAGCTAAACACAAAGGTTTTGCTGACCGTCAAATTGCTTATTCGTTACGTTGTTTAGAATCGGAAGTGTATGAAAAACGTAATAGTTTAGGAATCAAACGTGTTTATAAATGTGTAGATACTTGTGCGGCTGAGTTTGAAGCTAAAACTCCTTACTTCTACTCGACGTTCTCACAAGGTTCAACAACACTTGATAACGAGTCTGATCCAAAATCAGATAAGAAGAAAGTAATCGTATTAGGTTCTGGACCAAACCGTATCGGTCAAGGTATTGAGTTTGACTACTCATGTGTTCACGGGATTTTGGCAGCCAAAGAAGCAGGTTATGAGGCAATTATGATTAACTCAAACCCTGAAACAGTTTCTACAGACTTTGACATTGCGGATAAATTATACTTCGAACCTGTATTCTGGGAACATGTATATGACA
>JALRIJ010000012.1 GCA_023255485.1 Flectobacillus sp. | reverse complement strand
TACAATTGTCAATGTTTGAACAGTTAGCAATTCTTATACTAACTTTAACACACTGAGGACAAATCAGGATAGCCTATTGTAAATCACTCACTTATACTAGCAGATAGCTCTCTGTGTATCGCTGGAATAATTACAAACGTTTGCAATAAAAATAGATTGTTCGAAATATTTATATCATATTATTTATATCTATTATTGTAAAAAAAAGATTCAAACAGCCATCCAACAAGATGAATACACAATTTAACGAGAAGGAAATTTCTCCCTTAGCAAGCATTGAAGAATGGGAAGATGATGTATTACAACGCTACCCAGATCCAGAAGCAACTGACAAATCAAAAGAAGAATACCGTAACTATACCGATTCAGAACGTGTAGATACGGTAAGAGAATTTTATCGCCTTAACCACACCTATCAAACCTATGATTTTGTGGTAGAAAAAGAGCGTGAGTTCTTGGCTTTCAACAAAAGAGAAATGTCTATTTGGGATGCCGTTGACTTCCTAAATACCTTAGTAGATGATTCTGACCCCGACACGAGTTTAGATCAACTACAACACTTAATGCAAACCTCTGAGGCAATCCGTGCGGATGGTCATCCAGATTGGTTTGTATTAACAGGCTTTTTACACGATTTAGGTAAAGTATTATGTCTATTCGGCGAGCCTCAGTGGGCTGTTGTGGGCGATACCTTCCCAGTGGGTTGTAAGCATTCAGATAAAATTGTTTATCCTGAATTCTTTGAAGCAAATCCAGATAGCCAAGACGAACGTTATAACACAAAATACGGCGTTTACGAACCAAATTGTGGGTTGAAAAATGTAAAAATGTCATGGGGACACGATGAATATTTATACCAAATCATGAAGCCCTATTTACCAGAAGAGGCCTTATACATGATTCGTTATCACTCATTCTATTCACAACACCGTGAAAATGCGTATGACCATTTAATGTCAGAACATGACCACAAAATGTTTGAATGGGTAAATAAATTCAACCCTTATGACCTTTATTCAAAAGTTCCCGTACCACCAGATGCAAAAGCATTACGTCCGTATTACGAGGAATTAGTGGCTAAATACCTACCTGCTACCATTCGTTTCTAAATAAAAAGACCTCTGACTATACAATTAGTCAGAGGCCTTTTTATTTTATTGCTATCTTATTCACAAATAAAGACACTCACATAATTGGGCGAATGACTTGTTATTTGCTTCAATCGAAGACTCGCTACTTCCTCTCCTATTGATTTCAATTTATTGGCTACTTTTTGCTCCGATAATTCATGGCGAATTTGACTATCATGAATTTTCAAGCTTGCCTTTTTAGAGGCTGTTAATGGTGTTTTTATGACCGTATAAGCTGTTTTACTACTAATCAAATTGACCAAATCAGTAGCATCTGCTTTTCTAGTGCCTTCATAAAATACTTCTACCTTAAATTCATCGTTCGCATCAGGTAAAAAAGACGCTTTTTGAATCTTTGCCTTTGTCGTTTTCTTAGTCGTTGCAGTATAATTTGGACTAGCTGTATCGGGTTTCAGAATCGACGATACTCCAGACACCACTCCCAGAATAATCGTTACCCACATAAATAAGCGAATCGTTTTGATGATTTCCTGACGAGGCTTAGGTCTGCTACTCTCTTTAAATAATAAAAAGTAGGTCAAAATAAAGGCAATAGCACTCAAGCCTGTCACGCCGTATTTCAAAAAAGACCCTAATTCAGTAACGTTAATCTGTGTCAGCATAAGATTTTAGAAAAGGATAAATTACTCGTTAAAAATGTTCGTAACCAGGAGAAGTTAAAGGAATTAATGAGCCTGATTTCATCATGATGTGAGCATTCTTCACCTCATTCGTAATATAACCAATCATACTAATATCCGAAACAACTTTAATTTTCTCATAATCTGCCTGACTAACCGTAAACAATAGTTCATAGTCTTCTCCTCCATTCAAAGCGGCTGTCATTGGACTAAGCGACAATTCTGTTCCAATCAAATACGTTTGGTCATCAATAGGCATTTTGTCTTCAAAAATTACCGCTCCAACGCCCGATTTTTTACAAATATGTAATAGCTCTGCTGCCAGTCCGTCCGACACATCAATCATCGACGTAGGCAAAATCCCTGCATCACGCAAGCTATGAATAACGTCCATTCTTGCCACAGGCTTCAACTGACGTTGAACAGCATAGTCTTTATCGTTCAACTCTGGCTGCATATCAGGGTTTGATAAATAAACTTGTTTTTCCCGTTCTAGTACTTGTAAGCCCATATAAGCAGCACCTAAATCACCAGACACACACACAAGGTCACCTACCTTTGCCGTATTACGATAGACGATATTCTCCTTTTCGGCTACCCCTAAAACGGTAATTGAAATCACTAGCCCTGCACGAGAAGAAGAAGTATCTCCTCCAATTAAATCTACCTGATACTCGTCACAAGCCAGCTTGATTCCCTCATATAACTCGTCGATAGCTTCTACCGAAAAACGGTTGCTTAATCCTAAACTTACCGTAATTTGTTTTGGAATGGCGTTCATTGCAGCAATATCAGACACATTAACGGCCACTGCTTTAAAGCCTAGATGCTTCAACGGGCAGTAGGTCAAATCAAAATGGATGCCTTCCATCAGTAAATCGGTCGAAACAACCAATTCTTTTCCGTCTGTATTCACCACAGCGGCATCATCTCCAATTCCTTTAATGGTTTCTTTATTCACCATTTTAAATTGGCTATCGATACGATTGATTAGGCCAAATTCGCCTAATGTACTAAGTTCTGTTCTCGTTTGCATAATACAAAGTTACAAAATAAAAAAAGCCGTCCCAATCAAGAACGGCTTTCTCTCCACTGAAAATTTTGTTATTACTTAGAAGCTAAGGTTAAAGTCACTGTACTATTCGATGCTTTAATTAAAGCTTGTGTTGTAGTCAACGTCACGGAGCTAGTCGTTGGATTCGCTATGCTATAAGACAATTGGTTGTTAGTTAACCCCGTTGGAGCATTTCCAGTAAAGGTAATAGTCAAGGTCTTTTCATCCGTCGATAAAGCCCACGTTCCTGCAAAAGTATTACCATCGAACTCTGTCAATGATGCCGAGCCTGTGCTTGTCAATGTCAAACTAAAATTCTTATATCCTGCTTGTGTATTGCTCGTTGAAGTCGATGAATACACAGAAGTACTACCCCATGTAACCATGTTAGCAGTCCATACTCTTGTTAACTTATCCTTTACAGAAGGGTCAGCAGAGCCACATGATGCAAGAATAGTTACCAACGCAATAAGGATAGGTAAGAAAAAGGCGATTTTTTTCATGATTAAATTGTTTGTTTCTAAATTGATGGATAAAAATAACTAAAATTACGCTAATTTATTCTTTTGGCTCAAAAAATCAGGAGTTTACTGCTCCATAAACTTTTTTTTACACATTAAATACCATGTCATCTAAACAATATACCATCTCTCAATTGGCTCTCCGAAATGGACAAGATCGTGATGAAATCTGGGTTGCCTACCAAGGTATCATTTACGACGTAAGTGGCTCTCGGCTTTGGAAAAATGGGAAACACTACGAGCATTGGGCTGGGCAAGACCTTACCGCAGAGCTAAACGACGCTCCTCATACAGCTACCGTTTTTGAAAAATTTCCAGTAGTGGGTTCACTCATCTAACTTTGAGCGTTGTGCTCACTGCTTAGACGGATATTTCACCCAAATAGTTGCATTCACTTCATTTTAACCCCATTCAACATGATACTAATTGCCGACTGTGGCTCTAGTAAAACAGACTGGCGAGGCATTATGCCCGACGGAACGATTATTGGCCAATATAAAACGATTGGATTTAATCCTTATTACCAAGATACAACCTCTATTTATCAAGAGCTTCAAAAAAACCTTTGTACTCAACTGGAGCATCCTGTAAACGAAATATACTTCTACGGAACAGGTATTACCAATACCGAAAAAAAGACAATCCTAATTAACGCTCTACAACAGGCATTTCCTTCTGCTTCCACCATCGAAGTACATTCCGACATGCTAGGTGCAGCCAGAGCTTTATGTGGGCAATCAGCAGGGATTGCCTGTATTCTTGGTACAGGAGCGAATACCTGTTTCTATGACGGCGAACAAATTGCCTATCAAGTCCCTTCCTTGGGATTCTGGTTAGGCGATGAAGGCAGTGGAGCTCATCTTGGAAAAGTACTAATCCAAGCTTATTTACATCAAGAATTACCCGAAGAGTTACAAACTAAATTTGAAAAACGCTTTGGAAAAAAAGACCGTCTTGAGATTTTAGAGCATGCGTATCAAAAACCTTTTCCTAACCGCTACTTTGCCTCTTTCTCTAAATTTCTATTTGATAATCGAAATCATCCCTTCTGTTATCAGCTTATTAGCGGTGCTTTTCGTCTTTTTTTTGACAAATATGTCTTAAAATATCCAAATTGTAGCGAAAATAAAATTCATTTTATTGGCTCTGTTGCTTTCTATTATTCTGACATCTTGCGTAGAGTTGCTCAAGAAAAACAAGTCTCTTTAGGAATCATTATGGAAACTCCCATAGCAGGACTTGCCCTCTATCATATAAGTAGGTTAACATCTTAAATTCCACCATACAGCTAATTAAAATAATTATATTTTTTACAAAAAAAATTACTTTTAAAAAAAATAACTGTAAAAAAAAAGCAATTTTTCAAAAACCGCTTAATTATTAATATTTGTGCTGTAAATTAGAGTTAATTAAAATAGATACCCAATTTGCTTAAACTATTGAGTAATGACAATTTACGACAAAAACCTTGGCACAAAACAGAAGGCTCTTCGAATCAATTTAAACAGAAGAATTTACGGTTCATTTGCTGAAATCGGAGCAGGACAAGATGTTGCAACAAATTTTTTCAAAGCAGGAGGTGCTTCTGGGACAATTGCAAAAACCATTTCTGCTTATGATATGGCGTTCTCAGATGCGATTTATGGAGAAGAAATCTCTGGCCGCTACGTAGTAGAAGCTCGTCTTATGAAAATGCTTATCCGTGAATACAAATTACTGAATATCCGTTTAACAGAGACTGCTTCAGAAAAAACCTTTTTTGCTTTTGCCGATACGGTAGCTGCTCTAAATTATCAAAAAACGAACGACCCTCATGGCTGGATTGGCTTACGTTTTCAATTAACTCCTGGAGGTGAACCCAACGATGTGGTCATCCACGTCCGTATGAAGGATAACGATAACGTCCTTCAACAACAAGCCTTAGGTATTATTGGTGTTAATCTCATCTATGCTTGTTATTATTACTACGACCAACCTGAAATTTTATTGCAATCCTTAATGGATGACCTCCATACCGACCGTATCGAAATTGATATGATTCGCTTTGCAGGCCCAGATTTCAAAGAAGTTGACAACCGTCTGATGTCATTGCACTTAGTAAAAAATGGCTTCACTAATGCAGCATTATTTGGTCCAGATGGCAACGTAATGAACCCTGCTGAAGCTTTCTATAAAAGACATATCGTAGCAGTAAGAGGTCGTTTCCGCCCAGTAACCAACGTATTCTTAGATATGCTGAAAAAAGGCGTTAAGCAATTTGAAAATGAAACAGATGTTGATGACGATAAAGTAGTAGTCGTTTCAGAGTTAACGCTACAAAGTTTACAAAGTGGCGATGAACAAATTAACGAAAAAGACTTCCTAGATCGGGTTGATATTTTATGTTCATTAGGTCAAACGGTATTGATTTCTAATTTCCATGAATACTACAAACTAGTTTCTTATCTAGCTCGATTTACGAAACAACGAATGGCTCTCATCATGGGTATACCTAACTTATCTTACATTTTCGAGGATAAACACTATACCAATCTTACAGGAGGAATTTTGGCAGCTTTTGCAACACTGTTTGGGCCTAAAATTAAACTTTATTTGTACCCGACTCTTAATAGTGAACAAAAACTCGTTACAAGTAAAGAGTTTACCCCACCCACCCACCTCAAAGGATTATATCAATACATGATGGATAACGATAAGTTTCAGGATGTTCAAAATCCGAATACCAATCTGTTAAGTATTCATAACGATAGTGTCCTAAGAATGATTCAAAATGGAGAGTCTGGCTGGGAAGAGTATGTTCCTGAATCCGTGGCTAAAATGATTAAAGAAAACTGTTTATTTGGCTACCCTTGCGAGGTATAACAGCCACCATATCAAAATAGTATATGAGTGATAAAACACTCATATACTATTTCACAGCTCTTATTACATCTCGCTTCCCTCTAGGGCCAGAATGTTTCTCTACCCGATATCCCACAGCTTCTAAAGCTCTCCTAACTACCGTTTTAGAACAGTAAGTCGTTAAGACCCCTCCATCATTCGTCATTTGATATAACTTCCGAAACACATCTTCCGTCCACAATTCAGGCTGTGAAGAAGGAGCAAATGCATCATAATAAATCACATCAAAAGCGGTATCTAGTACCAAATCTTGAAGCGTACTATTGATTTTTCTTAAATAAAAATGAGGTATAATTTCAATAAACTCACCCCAAGCGGCCTCATGAATTTTTTTAAATAATGTTGTATCAAATTCAGTGTCATAATTTAATAGGGCGATATCCTCTTGAGAAATAGGAAAGGCTTCAATACTTGTGTAATACACCATTGTCCCTAGTCTTTGTGCCTCTAGAGCTGTCATTAGTACATTAAAACCAGTCCCAAAGCCCATCTCAAAAATAGCTATTTGACTCATTTCGGAAGCTTTTTTACGAAATCCTAGTCCTAAGTACACGGTTTCGGCTTCGTCCCCTACCCCTCTTACAGAATGATAATGCTGATTAAACTCGACACTATACAACGTTGCTAAACCATCATCGGCTATCCTAACTCGTTCTGTCATTACTATACTTACTTGTTAAAACCATTAAACGAAAAATGCCCCAATTTATACAAAAGGGGCATTTTTACAAAATATTATCAGTTAACAACTAAATCATTAAGAAAATAATGACACAAATTGGTCAAACAAATAACGAGAATCATGAGGGCCTGGAGCTGCCTCAGGGTGGTGTTGCACCGAGAATGCTTTTTTACCTTTCAAACGAATTCCTTCAACAGTGTTATCATTCAAGTTAATGTGGGTCAATTCTACCGTAGAGCTTGACTCTAACTCAGCCATTTTTACAGCAAAACCGTGATTTTGAGATGTAATTTCAGATAAACCAGTTACCAAATTTTTAACAGGATGATTCAAGCCACGGTGTCCATTCTTCATTTTATACGTAGAAAGACCTGCCGCTTGTGCTAAAATTTGGTGCCCTAAGCAGATTCCAAATACAGGAGCATCGCTATCTAAGATAGCTTTTACTGTTTCAATAGCATAAGGCATTACAGCAGGATCACCAGGACCATTCGAGATAAAGTAACCATTAGGATTCCATGCTGCCATTTCTTCAAAACTTGTCTTCGCAGGGAACACTTTTAAGTAACAATCTCTTTCAGTTAAGTTATTCAAAATACTTTGTTTAACTCCCAAATCCAACACAGCCACTTTAAAAGTAGCATCAGGATTACCCAAGAAGTAAATTTCCTGAGTACAAACTTTAGAAGATAACTCAAGTCCTTCCATTGGTGGAACTTTTGCTAACTCTATTTTAAGAGCTTCTACATCTAATATTTCGGAAGAAATAATACAGTTCATTACCCCCGCATTACGGATATGGCGTACAATTTGGCGAGTATCTACGCCTGAAATACCTACAATACCTGCCTTCTCAAAGTATTCTTGCAATGAAGCATCTGCCGTTTTACGAGAGTGAATAGGAGAAAACTCATTACAAACCATTCCCGAAATTTTAACAGAAGAAGACTCCTCTTCTAGTTTTTCCACTACTCCATAGTTCCCAATATGAGAGGTTGTGTTTACGACCACTTGTCCGAAATATGAAGGATCAGTATAAATTTCCTGATAACCAGTCATACCTGTATTGAAGCAGATTTCACCGCCATTCGTACCGATTTTACCGAGGGCGTTGCCTCTAAAAACTGTGCCGTCTTCCAACAATAAAATAGCTGGTTGGCTCTTTGTTACTTTCATTGGTTGCTCTTTGGTTAAAAAATTATGCAAAGTTAAGCGAAAATGAATAAAAATGAAGAGAAAAGTAAGACATTCCACATAAGGAAGCTTAAAACACACAATGATGTAACAATACTAAGTTTTGATACAATTTATCAAAGAATGGTATAGTCACACAAAAAAGGCTTCAACCTTTCGGTTAAAGCCTTTTTTGTCAATAGAATAATTAAATTATTCTTCAGTTTTTTCTTCTGTAGCAGGAGCTTCTGGTGCTTCTGGAGTTTCTTCAACTGCAGGAGTTGCTTCAGCAGTAGCTGCTTCAGCTTTTTTAGAAGAACCACGACGGCTACGACGAGTTTTAGTTGTAGCAGCTTCAGTAGCAGCAGCCAATAATGTTTCATTGAAGTCAACTAACTCAATAATACACATATCAGCATTGTCACCAAGACGATTACCCAACTTGATAATTCTTGTATAACCACCTGGACGATTAGCAACTTTCTCTGAAACTACACCAAAAAGTTCTTTTACAGCCTCTTTGCTTTGTAAATAAGAGAATACAACACGACGATTGTTAGTATCATCTGTTTTACCTTTTGTAATCAAAGGCTCAGCGTATTTTCTTAATTCTTTTGCTTTCGCTAAAGTAGTTTCAATTCTTTTGTGAAGAATTAAAGATGCAGCCATGTTAGATAACATAGCAGCTCTGTGAGAGGCAGTTCTGCCTAAGTGGTTAAATTTCTTACCGTGTCTCATTGTTATTGTTCGTAAGTTTAAAGCGACCAGCTAATGCCTATCGCTGCGGTTAAGTCAATTATTAGATAGACTCACCTATTACTACTAATTTATTTAAAATCAATCCTCGTCTAAACGATAGCGAACTACATCCATACCGAAGTGCAGACCTTTTTCTTCTACCAATTGTTCAAGTTCTGTTAATGATTTCTTACCAAAATTACGGAACTTCATCATATCCGAAATTTCTAATCTTACAAGATCTCCTAATGTTCTCACATCAGCAGACTTCAAGCAGTTGTAAGCACGAACAGATAAATCTAAATCTGCAAGAGCTGTTTTCAACAGCTTTCTCATGTGAAGCATTTCCTCATCCACTACATTATCCTCTTCTGCTTTCATTGACTCGAAAGTCATTGTCTGGTCAGAGAACAACATAAAGTGTTGAATCAAAATATAAGCTGCTCCTTTTAAAGCATCTTCTGGGTGAATTGAACCATCTGTTTCAATATCCAAAACAAGCTTTTCGTAGTCAGTTTTTTGTTCAACACGGGTATTCTCAACACTAAATTTAACGTTTTTAATTGGCGTATAAATAGCGTCAAGTGGAATGTGTCCAAATGGAGGCTCCGTATTTCTAGGTTCGTCAGCTGGAACATAACCACGACCTTTTTCTACGACAATCTCCATTTCAAATTCTTTTGACTCATCTAAATGACAGATTACTAAATCTGGATTTAAAATTTCAAAATAATTTGTAAATTTGTTGATGTCACCCGCTGTTAACGTACTTTGCCCTTTAACTCTAACATTGATTTTGTTCTCAAGAATTTCCTGAACTTTCTTAAAACGAACTTTTTTCAAGTTCAAGATAATTTCAGTCATATCCTCAATAACTCCTTCAATAGCAGAAAATTCGTGCAAAACTCCGCCAACTTTTACGCTAGTGATAGCGTAACCTTCAAGCGAAGACAACAAGATTCTACGAAGTGCGTTACCGATTGTAACACCGTAGCCTTTTTCGAGAGGCTTAAACTCAAATAACCCGTGAAAGTCGTCAGCTTTCTCCATAACGACTTTATCGGGCATTTGGAATGCTAATATTGACATATTTCGTAGCTTAATTTATCTTAGAATTTTTAAGAATAGAGTAATCGTGCGTAATATACGAAATAACCTCGTGAATTCAAGAATGTAAAACACAAAAATACACAATAAAATTTGACAAATTGCAAATTTTTGTGTATATTAATAAATTTTATTTTCTATGACGACTACTTTTGATAGTAGTAGAAAATGTCGAACCCAACCAAAGGTGTGTTCGACATTTAATAACACAAGATTTTCTCTAATTAAGAACCAGTAGTATCTTCCAAAAGAAGGTACTAACAGTGCTACGATTACTTAGAGTAAAGCTCGACGATTGCCTGCTCGTTGAAATTCTCAGGAATGTCTGTTCTTTCTGGATAAGAAAGGAATTTACCAGTCATTGTAGAAGTTTCCCACTCTAACCAGCTAAAACGACTACCAGTTTTACCAACCAATGAATTCGTTACAACTTCCAAAGATTTTGATCTCTCACGAACGCCAACTAATTGCCCTGGCTTTAATGAATATGATGGGATGTTAACGATTTCTCCGTCAACAACAATATGCTTGTGAATAACTAACTGACGAGCCGCACGACGAGTAGGAGCAATTCCTAAACGGTAAACAGTGTTATCAAGACGTGCTTCACACAATTTCAAAAGGTTTTCACCTTTAATACCTTCTCTAACTGCTGCTTTGTGGAAAAGGTTTTCGAATTGCTTCTCAAGAATACCATAAGTGTATTTCACTTTTTGTTTTTCTTTCAATTGTAAAGCATATTCTGATTGCTTTGTACGTTTTCCTTTACCGTGCTGTCCTGGGCCGTAGTTCTTACGAGCTAATGCTTTACTTGGACCTAAGATTGGCTCACCGAAACGACGAGCGATTTTTGATTTTGGACCTGTATATCTTGCCATTTTTTGGAAAAATTTGAGTCATTGAACCTCTTTTGTTCAATGAAGTAATTAAGTGTTTTGAAACGTGAAAACGAAGGGCAATAATTACTAATTACCCTTCGCAATATTTTACTTGTCAACAAATGTTGATTATACTCTACGACGTTTTGGAGGACGACAGCCGTTGTGAGGAAGTGGAGTGATATCTTTGATAGATAATACTTCAATACCTGCATTTGAAATTGTTCTGATAGCTGATTCACGACCAGATCCAGGACCTTTAACAAATACTTCAGCTTTTTTCATACCCGCTTCAACTGCAACTGCTGCACAGTTAGTAGCAGCCGTCTGAGCTGCATAAGGAGTGTTCTTTTTAGAACCCTTGAAGCCCATTTTACCAGCAGAAGCCCAAGAAATAACTTGACCTTGCGAGTTAGTAATTGAAATGATGATGTTGTTAAAAGAAGCTTTGATGTGTACTTGACCCACCTGTTCTACCACAACAACTCTTTTTTTAGCTTTATCTTTTCTCTTAGCTTGTGCCATTTTCAGATTTGTTTATTAATGTGCCACACTTAGTTTTTCAAAATTAATTGAATCTTGGGTGCTACAAAGCGACATCAATTTAGTGATTACTTAGTTGCTTTTTTCTTGTTTGCAACTGTCTTACGTTTACCCTTACGAGTACGAGAGTTGTTCTTAGTTCTTTGTCCACGTAATGGAAGTCCTTTACGGTGACGAAGTCCACGGTAACATCCAATATCCATTAAACGTTTGATGTTTAATTGGATCTCTGAACGTAATTGACCTTCAGTCTTGAATTCACCTGCGATAATTGCACGAATTGCACTTGCTTCTTCATCATTCCACTCACCAGCTTTCTTATCGAAAGAGATGTTTGCTTGTGTTAAGATTTTTTGAGCAGTGCTACGCCCAATACCGAAAATGTAGGTCAATGCGATTTCGCCTCTTTTTTTATCGGGAATATCAACCCCTGCTATACGAGCCATATTGTTCTTAAAGCTTTTTAGTTTAATTAAGGTATTTGAAAGATTGTAATTTCTCAACTACGTTATTTTCAAACTTTTAATTACCCTTGTCTTTGTTTAAACTTTGGATTTTTTTTGTTAATAACATAAAGTTTTCCATGACGACGGATAACTTTACATTCAGCACTACGCTTCTTGATAGACGCTTTAACTTTCATTGTTTGTGAGTGTTAAGTCGTGAGTGCAATATATTTAGGGTGTGAAATGCCAAGCTTTACGCTTACCCTTCCTAAATCCCACTCAAATTTATTTGTAACGATACACGATTCTTGCTTTACTTAAATCATAAGGTGACATTTCAAGCTTCACCTTGTCTCCTGGTAAAATTTTAATGTAATTCATTCTCATCTTACCAGAAATATGAGCAATCACTTGATGCGTATTTTCTAACTCTACTCTAAACATTGCATTTGATAGAGCTTCGATAATAGTACCATCAACTTCAATAGATGACTGTTTTGCCATAACTTCTATTTTTTGTTAGCTGTATTTCTAAAAAAGATTTACTAGTAACAGATATGAAACTTAAATATTAACAAGATATTCTGAGGTAGCCAACACTTCTTCAATAAACTTAAATGTTGTTAGGATATCAGCTTTTTCTTTTCTTACAGCTACTGTATGTTCAAAATGAGCAGAAGGTTTACGATCTTGTGTCCTGATAGTCCAATGATCATTATCCTGATGAATTGCTTTTTTACCTTGATTAACCATAGGCTCAATTGCAATTACCATACCTTCTTTTAATTTTGCACCATCACCACGCTTACCATAATTCGCAACCTCTGGCCCTTCATGTAGGGATTTCCCAACTCCATGACCTACAAGTTCTCGAACAATTGTAAATCCAGCTTTTTCACAATAAGACTGAACTCCAAAACCAATGTCTCCCAACCTTTTACCAAAAACAGCTTGTTCTATCCCTAAATACAAAGACTCTTTTGTAGTTTTTAATAAACGAAGTGTTTCCTCTGCTACATTACCAACTGCATAAGTATAAGCACTGTCTGCATGAAAACCATTTTTATAAACGCCTCCATCAATTGAAATAATGTCACCATCTTTTAACTGATAATCATTAGGTATTCCGTGAACGACTACATCATTAACTGAAATACATAAGGAAGCCGGATACTTAAAAGAGCCTACTTTATAATTTAGAAAAGATGGTTCTGAAGAATTATCTTTTATAAACTCATAAGCAATCTTATCTAATTCTCTTGTTGATACTCCAGGTTTAATAGCCTTCGCAACTTCAGCATGAGTTTTTCCTAAAATCACACCATTTTCACGAATGATATCAATTTGTTCATCTGTTTTTAAATAAACCATATTTAATTACTGAGCTACAGCCTCAGTTCTTCCTTTAACTCTTCCTGATTGCATTAAACCTTCATACTTACGCATCAAAAGATAGCTTTCAACTTGCTGCAATGTATCTAATACAACTCCGACTAAGATTAATAATGAAGTTCCGCCAAAAAACGATGCGAATCCACGAGTAATTCCGAATAAGTTTGCAATTGCTGGTAAAATAGCAATAACTGCTAACATAATTGCTCCTGGCAACGTAATTCTGTCAAGAATTTCGGCAATAAAACTACCAGTTGCTTCACCTGGCTTAACACCTGGTACAAATCCTCCCCCACGCTTCATATCATCAGAAATTTGCGTTGGGTTTATTGAGATAGCCGTGTAGAAAAACGTAAATACAATAATCAAGAAAGCAAATAATAAATTATATTGCCATGTCGTGAAATCTCCAAATGCCTGTGAAATTGACTGTGCGACTTCACTTTTCTCTGCTAATGATTGAGCTACTAAACCAGGTACAAACATTAATGCTTGAGCAAAGATAATCGGCATAACACCAGCAGCATTTAATTTCAATGGAATGTATTGACGTTCTCCACTCATTGATACACGAGAACCTACAACTTGATTTGCATATTGAACAGGTATGCGACGAACTGCCTGTGTAACCATAACAGCTCCCATTACTACAAAGAATAAGGCTACCATCTCGATAACGAACAAGAGAGCCCCTGACATTCCACGAGATTGAGCTTCACCAATTATAGATGCAGGAAAACGAGATACAATACCAATCATGATTAGCATTGAAATACCATTACCAATTCCTTTATCTGTAATTTTTTCTCCTAACCACATACAGAACATGGTTCCTGCCACTAAGATAATCACAGAATATAAACGGAAAGTCCAAGGACTAACAAGAATTGCTTCTGCAGGAATTGTTACCTGTAAATACGTAATGGCTTGTGCAGCAGTAACGAAAATAGTCAATACACGAGTGATTTGATTTAATTTCTTACGGCCAGACTCTCCATCTTTCTGCATCTTTTGAAAATAAGGCAAAGCAATTGTTAACAATTGAATTGCAATAGATGCAGAGATATAAGGCATAATACCCAATGCGAAGATTGATGCATTATTAAATGCTCCTCCTGAGAACATATTCAATAAGCCTAATAAGCCTCCGTCGCCTTTCTGAGCTAACTTCGTAGCATCTACACCTGGAAGTACAATGTACGAACCTAGGCGGAAGAAGGTGATAAACAACAGGGTATTAAGAATACGACTTCTTAATTCCTCTATTGAGAAAATGTTTTTGATAGTGTTAATAAACTTGTTCATGCTATCTGTTTAAGTAATCTTTTAGTATATAACTCGAAAGTTGTTGAACTTTTTCATTAATAACAAATCTGCTGCCAGTTTTTATTCGATTACTCAAAAAATTTCTGTTGTCTATCTACTAATTCTTTAAGAATTCTACAAAGTGGCGAACGTAAAACAAGCAATATGACAAACCAAGAGACTTGATTTGCCATATTCTTTATATTTATGCTACAACCGCAGATCCACCAGCAGCTTCAATAGCAGCCTTAGCAGCAGCAGAGAAACCTTTTACCTGAATGTCAATAGCGGTTTTTATTTCTCCACGAGAAAGAATCTTAACCAAGTCGTTTTTAGAAACTAAACCGTTTTGATATAAAACATCGTGATTAATAACTTTAACACCTGTAGCTTCTACTAAAGCCTGTAGGGTATCCAAATTAATCGCTTTGTATTCAACACGATTGATATTTTTGAAACCGAATTTAGGAACACGACGTTGTAAAGGCATTTGACCACCTTCAAAACCGCTTTTACGTGAATATCCTGAACGAGATTTAGCACCTTTGTGACCACGAGCAGAAGTTCCACCTAAACCAGAACCTGCACCACGACCAACTCTTTTGCCAACTTTTGTAGCCCCAATAGCGGGCTTCAATGAAGATAAATTCATTTTAAAAAAAATTAAATTATTTGCTAAACGCTATCTCACCGTGAGATAACTCGCTATAATAACTTCTTCCTAAGGAAAACGTTATTAGATTTTTTCAACAACAATCATGTGTTGAACTGCACGAATCATTCCTTCGATTGCAGGGTTCAACTCTTTTTCAACACTTTTGTTCATTTTACCTAAACCCAAAGCTTGGATTGTGCGTTTCTGAACTGCAGGGCGTTTGATTGCGCTTTTAACCTGTGTAATTTTTACCTTTGACATTTTTCTGTAAGTCAATGAGTTTTTGTTTTTTTATCCTAATGGATAAGAGAACAAAAAAACTATCCGTTAAATACTTTTGCTAAAGAAACACTTCTTTGGAAGGCAACTGTGTGTGGATTTCTCATTTTAACAAGAGCATCAACTGTTGCTTTAACTACGTTATGTGGGTTAGAAGAACCTTTCGATTTTGCTAATACATCATGAACACCAGCAGCTTCTAACACAGCACGCATTGCACCACCTGCAATTACTCCTGTACCTGGAGCTGCTGGCTTTAACAATACGAAACCACCTGAGAATTTACCTATTTGTTCGTGAGGTACAGAAGCTTTCAACAAAGCAACTTGGAATAAGTTTTTCTTAGCGTCTTCGATACCTTTAGAGATAGCGTCTGTAACTTCGTTTGCTTTTCCCAAACCGAAACCTACAACACCTTTACCATCGCCTACAACAACGATAGCTGAAAAACTGAAACGACGTCCACCTTTTACAACTTTCGCTACACGGTTGATAGCAACTACTCTTTCTTTTAACTCGCCTTCGTTAACCTTAATTGGTTTTGATATTAATTGCGACATTGTTCTATTGGAAGATTTTAAAATCTGTACTACTTCTTGAGCAAACAGATTGTTGATTAGAATTTAAGACCACCTTCTCTTGCACCTTCTGCCACTGCCTTCACACGACCATGATACAAGTAACCATTACGGTCAAAAACGACTGCTGAGATTCCAGCTGCTAAAGCTTTTTCAGCAATTTTAGCTCCTACTGTTTTAGCATTCTCAACATTTCCATTTGCCAAACCTAATTCCTTAGATGAAGCAGATGCCAAAGTATGTCCTTTTAAATCGTCAATTAATTGAGCATAAATCCCAGTATTTGAACGAAATACAGACAATCTTGGCTTTTCAGCAGTACCAGAGATTTTTGCTCTAATAGATTGCTTAATACGTAATCTTCTTAAATCTTTTTGCGTAGCCATTGTTTTATATTTTGTGGATTACCGACCCACGATTTATTAAAATATCGTCATCACTAATTTACGATGCTTGTAAAAAATGATAACGATATTTCAACCAGTTAAAATTATTTCTTACCACCAGTTTTACCAGCTTTTCTACGAATAATTTCACCCACAAAACGAATACCTTTTCCTTTGTATGGTTCAATTTTACGAAGAGAACGAATCTTTGCTGATACCTGTCCTAATAATTCTTTGTCAATTCCTTCAAGGATAACCTTAGGGTTTTGTCCTTTTTCCATTGAAGTTGTAACCTTCAATTCGGCAGGAATTTGCATAAAGATACCGTGAGAGTAACCTAAGCTCAATTCAAGGATATTTCCTTGGTTTGCTGCTTTGTAACCAACCCCAACTAGTTCTAAATCTTTTTTGAAACCATCACTAACTCCAACAACCATGTTGTTAATCAATGCACGATATAAACCGTGTAGTGCTTTGTGGCGTTTTTGTTCAGTTGGACGCTTAACAGCTAATTCGTTTCCTTCAACTTCAACAATAATATCTGGATCGATGGTACGAACTAGTGTTCCTTTTGCTCCTTTAACAGTAACAGTATTTTTATCTACTGTTACAGAAACACCAGCAGGAAGCGTGATGATTTTATTACCAATTCTTGACATGTTATTTTTTGATTGTGCTTAAATGAAGGCTTAATTCCTCTTTCAGCTAATTAACATAATGATAAAGATGTAAGTTACCTTACATCTTTATTGTGATTAATATACGTAACAAAGAACTTCGCCACCTACATTAAGTACACGAGCTTCTTTATCTGTAATAACTCCTTTAGAAGTTGAAAGGATTGCGATACCCAAACCGTTTAATACACGTGGCAACTCAGTTGCTCCTTTGTATTTACGTAAACCTGGCTTAGAAATTCTTTCCAATTTTACGATTGCAGGTTGTTTAGTTACAGGATTGTATTTCAAAGCAACTTTAATAGTTCCTTGAACTCCTGTTTCATCAAACTTGTAGTTCTGGATATATCCTTTATCAAAAAGCACCTTAGTGATTTCCTTTTTGATGTTAGAAGCAGGGATTTCAACGATTCTGTGACGTGCCTTGATGGCATTTCTCAATCGTGTTAAGTAATCTGCTATTGGATCTGTCATTGTTTTCGATATTTGAAACGAACGTTTTCCTCCGAAAAGGCTCGCAAAATTACGGAATTAAATTTAAAAATGCAATCTAATTGATTGATTTTAATAGTATTTACAATAATGAAATTGTAAAAGGACTACCAGCTTGATTTAGTTACACCTGGAATTAAACCATTTGATGCCATTTCACGGAATGTCACACGGTTGATTCCAAATTTACGCATATAACCTCTTGGACGTCCTGTCAATTTACAACGATTGTGTAAACGTACTGGAGAAGCATTTCTCGGTAATTTATCGAGACCAGCATAATCACCTGCAGCTTTTAAAGCGGCACGCTTTGCAGCGTATTTAGCAACTGTTGCTTCTTTTTTTCTTTCTCTTGCTTTGATTGACTCTTTTGCCATTGTGCTTGAATCTTTTTATCTGTTATCGATTATCCGTTACCCGAAATGACCGTATCTAGTGATGCGGATAACGGATAACGTATTGAGTTTACTTCTTAGAATTAGCGAAAGGCATTCCTAATTGCTGTAACAATGCATAAGCTTCTTGGTCTGTGTTAGCAGTTGTTACAAACGTAATATCCATACCTGAAATTTTGTTCACTTTATCAATTGAAATTTCAGGGAAAATGATTTGCTCTTTCACACCTAATGTGTAGTTACCACGACCATCAAATCCTTTATCAGAGATACCTTTGAAGTCACGTACACGTGGAAGTGAAACAGTTGTCAAACGATCAAGAAATTCGTACATCTTTTGTCCACGAAGCGTTACTTTAACACCAATTGGCATATTTTCACGCAACTTGAAGTTTGAGATTGCTTTCTTAGACATAGTAGCAACCGCTTTTTGACCTGAGATGATTGTTA
Source organism: Flectobacillus sp. (assembly GCA_023255485.1). Classification (GTDB taxonomy): domain Bacteria; phylum Bacteroidota; class Bacteroidia; order Cytophagales; family Spirosomataceae; genus JALRIJ01. The sequence goes on along the minus strand of JALRIJ010000012.1, from coordinate 9,278 downwards.
ATTCTTCAACACCAGCATCAATCAATTTTTTGTCAGCTACTGCAGCACCAATACCTTTGTTGATTACAATTTTTGTAACCTTAGGTACCTGCATTACTGACTTGTATGCAAATTTTTCCTTTAAAGCAGGAACAATTTCATTTACGTATTTGTCTCTTAATCTTGTAGTATTCATTGGTATGAAACTTTATGTGGATTTCCGACCCACTTTTCCACAGAAATAAATTCTGTGTTCATTGATTATTAAATAAATTTACCTGATGCCTTAGAAAAACGTTGTAACTTACCGTTTTCGTTCAGCTTACGTCCAGTACGAACAGGTTTTCCATTTTCAAGAACAGCGATGTTAGAGATATGGATTGAACCTTCAGTTTTAATGATTCCACCTTGTGGGTTTGCAGCATTAGGTTTAACATGCTTTGTTACCATGTTCAATCCTTCTACTACGGCACGAGATTTTTCTACTAAAACTCTTTTAATTACGCCTGTTTGACCCTTAGCGTTACCAGCGATAACCATAACAGTATCACCAGTTTTGATGTGCAACTTTGGTTGCTTATTAAACTTTCTTTCCATGATGATTATGTATGATTAAAGTACCTCTGGAGCTAATGAAACGATTTTCATGAAACCTGCATCACGTAATTCACGAGCTACTGGGCCGAAAATACGAGTACCACGTGGCTCATCGTTATTGTTCAACAATACTACTGCATTGTCTTCAAAGCGAATATATGAACCATCTTTACGACGGATTTCCTTTTTAGTTCTTACGACTACGGCTTTAGAAACCGTACCTTTTTTCATATTTGATGAAGATAGTGCTGATTTAACAGTTACTACCACTTTATCACCAATTGAAGCGTATCTTTTACCTGTACCGCCTAAAACACGGATAACAAGGACTTCCTTTGCTCCTGAATTATCAGCTACGCCAGATCTTGATTCTTGTTGTAACATCTTCTGATTAGAATATTTTAATTACGAAATATTTAACTTCTTTGATTTAACTTTGATAACCGACGAGAAGAGATTATTTCGCTTTTTCGATAACTTCAACTAATCTCCAACGTTTGTTCTTCGACAAAGGACGGGTTTCCATTACCTTCACTGTATCGCCGATTCCACATTCATTTTTCTCATCATGAGCCATTACTTTAGAAGTTTTCTTCATAAACTTACCATAAAGTGGATGCTTCACTTTTCTTTCTACGGCCACGGTAATAGATTTATCCATCTTATTACTTACTACACGGCCAACCCTTACTTTTCTTAGATTTCTTTCCATCGTTGGATTGTTGTTGTTGTTTTGTTCGATTGTTCTCAAGCTATATTTTGATGAGAACTGTAAGTTTAAATAGCAATTGTGAGTTTTATTTCAACAATTATTATTTAGCTGCATTGATTGCAGTAGCCAAACGAGCGATTACCTTACGAGCTTCACGCAAACGTAGTGGGTTTTCGATCGGAGAAATAGCATGAGCGAATTTCAAACGAGCTAAAGCTTCTGTTTCAGCTACTAAAGCATTTTGTAATTCTTCTACGCTTAATTTTTTAATTTCTGCGTTTTTCATCTTTATTGAGTCTTAAAAAGTATATGAACAAATGAGCTGACAGTTTATGAGTACCATTGCTAGTTACTCATAAACTTTAAAACTCATACACTCAATGCCTTATTCTTGATAATCTCTACGCACTACAAATGTAGTACGAACTGGAAGTTTTTGTGCAGCTAAACGAAGTGCTTCTTGAGCTAATTCTAAAGGCACACCCGCAGATTCAAATAAAATTGTACCTGGTTTGATATTTGCAACCCAGTATTCTGGAGCACCTTTACCTTTACCCATACGTACTTCAGCTGGCTTCTTTGTGATTGGTTTGTCTGGGAAAATACGAATCCAAACTTGACCTTCACGTTTCATAGCACGAGTAACTGAGATACGAGCTGCTTCGATTTGACGAGCAGTGATTCGTCCTGGCTCCAGAGATTTGATAGCGAATGTACCGAAGTCAATTTCATGACCACGAGTTGCCATTCCTTTCACTCTACCTTTCTGTTGCTTACGGAACTTGGTTCTTCTTGGTTGTAACATTGTCTTAATTATGTCTTTTAGTCAATTATCAGCATCAGTTACTATGAGTAGCAACACTGAAACTGAAGCTGACTATTGATTAGAATTATCTCTTTCCGCCTCCTCTGTTGTTGTTATTACCACCTTGAGGCTTCTTACCTGGTCCGTTTCCACCGGCGTTGTTGTTACGACGATTGTCGTTTCCACCACGTCCTCCGTTTCCACCACGACCACCACGACGAGCGTTGTCTTCGTCACGGCCACCACGTTGGTTACTTGAACCACGAGAATCTGCACTTGCTTGTTGAGCAGCAATTCCTGCATTTGGAGAAAGATCACGTTTACCGTAAACTTCACCTTTAAATACCCATACTTTAATACCGATTTTTCCGTAAACAGTTAATGCTTCAGAAATAGCATAATCGATATCAGCACGAAGTGTGTGAAGAGGAATTCTACCTTCTTTGTATCCTTCAGAACGTGCCATTTCAGCACCACCTAAACGACCAGAAAGTTTTAACTTGATACCTTGAGCACCTACTCTCATCGCAGAAGCAATTGATTGCTTCATTGCACGACGGAAAGAGATACGAGCTTCAAGTTGCTGAGCGATTGTTTCACCGATCAACTTCGCATCAATCTCAGGACGTTTGATTTCAAAAATGTTAATTTGAACGTCTTTTCCTGTGATTTTCTTTAATTCTTCTTTAATTTTATCAACTTCTTGACCACCTTTACCGATAACAACGCCTGGGCGTGCCGTGTTGATTGTCAATGTTATACGTCTTAATGTACGTTCAATGATAACCTTAGAGATTGCACCCTTTGGAATACGAGCAGCAACGTATTTACGGATTTTGTCATCCTCAACTAGTTTGTCGGCAAAATTCTTTCCACCGTACCAGTTTGAATCCCAACCTCTGACGATACCAAGTCTAAGACCAACGGGGTTAATTTTCTGTCCCATTTTGTGATATTTAGATGTTTTCTCTAATTATTCTTCTATTGTAACTAATGATGGAGCACTTCCAGCAGCAACCACAATTGTAATGTGGTTTGAACGCTTTTGGATTCTATATCCACGACCTTGAGGAGCTGGACGCATACGCTTCAAAGAGCTACCGCCATCTACTGTAACAGTCTTAACGAATAAATCGGCATCTTCCAATTTAACGTCTTCATTTTTGTTTTGCCAGTTCGCAATCGCTGAGAGTAAAAGTTTCTCAACATATCTTGCACCAACTTTAGGTTCGTATTTCAAAATACCTAAAGCCTTGTTGACTTTCTGACCTCTAATCATGTCAACCACGATTCTCATTTTCTGAGGGGAAGTCGGAATATTATTTAGTTTAGCTACTGCTTCCATTTCTTTAATTATGAATTTTGAATTATGAATATTTGAATTATGAAGTAAGAACTACTCATAATCTATAATTCATAACACATAATTTTAGCGTTTGCCTTTATCTTTTTTAGCAATGTGACCTCTGAAATTGCGTGTTGGAGCAAATTCACCAAGTTTATGACCGACCATGTTTTCAGTAACATAAACTGGGATAAACTTGTTGCCGTTATGCACTGCAAATGTGTGACCAACGAAATCAGGAGAAATCATTGAGCGTCTTGACCAAGTTTTGATTACTGACTTTTTGCCTGAATCATTCATTGCAACCACTTTGTTGTCAAGGCGATAGTCAATATAAGGTCCTTTTTTTAATGAACGTGCCATCTATCTATTTTTTCTTTCTACTGATGATTAGACGATTTGAATCCTTTTTCTTATCACGGGTTTTCTTACCTTTCGCTAATAAACCTTTACGTGAACGAGGGTGACCACCTGATGAACGACCTTCACCACCACCCATTGGGTGATCGACTGGGTTCATTACAACACCACGAACTCTTGGACGGCGGCCTAACCAACGGTGACGACCAGCTTTACCTAAGTTTGTGTTCATGTGGTCTGCATTTGATACGGAACCTACTGTTGCTAAACAGTTTGCCAATACCATACGCATTTCGCCTGAAGGTAATTTAATGGTAGCATACTTGCTATCACGAGCTAATAACTGAGCGTAAGTACCTGCTGAACGAGCTAATTCTGCTCCACCACGAGGGCGTAATTCGATAGCGTGAACAATTGTACCTACTGGGATATTCAACAATGGCAATGTGTTTCCAACTTCTGGAGCTGCACTTGCACTTGTGATTACCTTTTGACCTACTGTCAATCCTGTTGGAGCGATAATATATGATTTTTCGCCATCAGCATACTCAATAAGAGCGATACGAGCTGTACGGTTTGGATCATATTCGATTGTCAAAACTGTTGCTTCAACATCAAATTTATCACGATAGAAGTCAATTAAACGATAACGACGTTTGTGACCACCACCGATGTAACGCATAGCACGATGTCCTAAGTTGTTACGTCCACCAGTTCTTTTAATTGGAGCCAACAACGGCTTGTACGGCTTTGAGGTTGTGATTTCCTCAAAAGTAGGTGCAATACGTTGACGTTGACCCGGAGATGTTGGTTTTAATTTTCTAACTGCCATTTTGCTTTGTTGTTCAATTTATCGGGATGAACTCCCATACATATTAATCTGAAATATATTCTAACAAAACTTGTCAAGAATTAGACTTCAAATTGAAATTAGATTCCTTCATAGAAATCGATTACTTCACCTTTAGCTACAGTAACGATTGCTTTCTTAAATGTTGAAGTATAACCAGAAGTAACTTTCGTTCTTGTACTTCTTGATTTTTTCTTACCGAACTGACGAAGCGTATTAACAGAAGCTACTTCAACACCGTACATTTTTTTCACTTCTTTAGCGATTTCAACTTTGTTCGCTTTGTTAGCTACTTCGAATACGTATTGACCGCCTTTCTGTAAATCCTGAGTTTTCTCAGTAAGAATTGGTCTTTTAATAATGCTCATTTCCTTATTAAGTTCATTGTCCCTTATTCAATAGGAACTATTTACTGAAAGATGATTCGATTTTAGCAACTGCACCTTCAGCAATAAGAAGACGTGTTGCATTTACTAAGTCATAAGTATTTACATCTGCCGCTGTAGTAACTTGTACTTTATCCAAATTACGTCCTGACAAGTAAACATTTTTATCTTCTTCTGAAAGGATAAACAATGCTTTTGTTCCTGCTAATGACAATGCGTTGATTACTTCTAAGAAAGATTTAGTTTTTGGAGCATCGAATGTGAAGTTTTCAAGAACTGAAACTGCACCTTCTTGAGCTTTTGCAGCGAATGCTGACTGACGTGCCAATGATTTAACTTTCTTGTTCAATTTGAATGAATAGTCACGTGGTACTGGACCAAATACACGACCACCACCTCTGAACAATGGAGATTTCATTGAACCCGCACGAGCACCACCTGTACCCTTTTGACGCTTCAATTTGCGAGTTGTACGAGCGATTTCTGCTCTTTGTTTCGCTTTGTGAGTTCCTTGACGTTGGTTAGCCAAGTACTGCTTCACATCTAACCAAACTACGTGCTCGTTTGGCTCGATTCCAAAGATTTCGTCAGAAAGTACCACTTTCTTTCCTGAATCTTTGCCTTGTATAGTTAAAACTGATAATTCCATTTGTTTCTTTCTAATTTGAAAATTCGACAATTTGAAAATCTAATATTTTTATTGATGATGTTTACCCTAAGGCATCGCATCTTCAAATTTTCAAATTAAGACTATTTTTCAAGAATAATGTAAGAGTTTTTAGCTCCAGGCACTGAACCTGATACTACGATAAGGTTTTTGTCAGTATAAACTTTCAATACTTGTAAGTTTTGAACTTTTACACGATTTCCACCTGTACGTCCTGCCATGCGAAGACCTTTGAATACACGAGATGGGAATGAACAAGCACCAATTGAACCTGGGTGACGACCTCTGTTGTGCTGACCGTGAGTTTGACCTCCAACACCACCAAATCCATGACGTTTAACTACCCCTTGGAAACCTTTACCTTTTGAAGTACCGATTGCATCTACGAAGTCTCCTTCTGTAAATAACTCTACTGATACTGAATCACCAAGTGCAAGTGGTTGTTCGAATGATTTGAACTCTACCAATTTCTTCTTTGGTGTTGTTCCTGCTTTTTTGAAGTGACCTAAAAGAGGTTGCGTTGTGTGCTTCTCTTTTTTCTCGCCATAGCCTAATTGAACAGCGCTATAACCTTCTTTTTCTACTGTTTTCACTTGTGTTACTACACAAGGACCGGCTTCGATTAGCGTACAAGGAACGGCTGTACCGTCTGCATTGTAGAGGCTAGTCATACCGATTTTTTTTCCGATAATTCCAGACATTTTATTGGGAATAAAACGTTAAAAGATAAAATAAAAAACTTATTTTCAGCGAGTTACGACTTTATGAAAATTCACAGCGTAAATCGGACTGCAAAGGTCGTGATTTTATTTTGTACAAACAAAAAAACGCACAAAAATATTCACGCACTCAAGATACTAGCGACAGAAGATTGAAATAGAAAGCGACAAGAAAGGTAGGGTCAAGCAACACGCTTGATAAAACGAGTCTTGTGTAGCTTAATACTCAACTTTACAACCTGGGCATTCAGTGAAGCAAGCCAGTATCAGTTCTGACACTTTTGCAGTTTAACCTGCGGTAATAATTCAGCGATTCTTTAAATAAATACTTTTTAGATTTTCTTGTCGAGTTCTGCCAACCCGTTACAAGAATATAGAAAATGAATCATCTGAATTGGACTGCAAAAATACGGCATTCTTTTTGAATTACAATGAGTTATGCGAAAATATTTTAAAATAATTTAATGCAAATTAGTTGACGTTCCGTTAATCGCTCTGATTGATGCTTTTTATTCCTCATTCAAAAAATACCAACTAGTTTTTTTAGCGTATCTTGGCACATAAACACAAATCACAAACAGTCCTTTTATTGCTTTCATAAACATTCGTATCTTTGCTCTATCAACCAACACATAAGCAAATCCCCCTTTCAATGAAGATTTCTGTTATTACTGTTTCCTTTAATTGTGCTGCAACAATTCGTCAAACAATTGATAGTGTGCTAGCTCAGGACTATCCTAATCTAGAATATATCATAGTAGATGGAGCATCTAAGGACGGAACAGTGGAAATATTGAAAAGTTATGGTAACAAAATTCGCTTTATCTCTGAACGAGACAAAGGTATTTATGATGCTTTGAATAAAGGGGTTAAAATGGCAACTGGCGATGTAGTAGGAACAATTGGGGGAGACGACTTCTTTCCAGACAATGGGGTGATTAGTGCTGTAGCGGCTAGGTTTATCCAATCAGGAGCAGATGCAGTCTATGGAGACATTCAATTCATTAACCCGGGAGACGATACCAAAATTGTACGCTATTGGAGTGCAGGCGAATACCGTGTAGAAAACTGGCTCAAAGGTTGGATGCCTCCACACCTATCTTTTTACCTAAAAAAAGCACTCATTGATAAGCATGGCTACTATTTTACGGACTTCACATGTGCGGGAGATTATGAGTTGATGCTCCGTATTTTATATAAATTTAGAGCATCCGCCACTTATTTACCCAAAGTATTGATGACCATGCGTAACGGAGGAACCAGCACTGCTTCGTTAAAACATCGTTACAGAGCCAATATGGAAGACCGTCGTGCTTGGCGAATGAATGGTTTAACACCAAAATGGTATACGCTTTGGTGGAAGCCGCTTTCCAAAGTAGTACAATTATTCAAGGCAAAATAGTATTTAGTAATAAATGTTGAATTTTAGATTTTGGATTTAATACCCTATCTATAAAGCCTTCTTTTGTGTGAATAGGACTGTGATTTACATAAAAGAGGGCATTGTCTTTCCTAATTACCTTAAAAACCTCCTCCTTCCCTATATGCTCATCCTAGTTTGAGTTTTACTTTCAAAAAACATTGTTTTGTTCTATTTTTCTTGACTTATCTATTTTTTTCGCTATTTTTAAGTCTGCTAAGTTCCTAAAGTAGCAAACTGATTAACAACTCTTTAACACACACGCACCAATCTACGTAATTAAATTCACACAAGTCATTTTTTGAGTTTGTATCAATCTTTGTTTTCTTATATTTTCAAAATTTCTAATTGTTTGCATTATGAACAAAAGTCTCTTGTTAGCTCTTTTGGGCTTATGGATGCTAGGGTCTTCCCTTTGGCACGCCTTTGTCATCAAAAACTGTAGTGACGTAACACCCCTTAGTACTCCGTCCATCGCTGCGGCTGTTACTCCCCTAGGCTTATCTATTATAGATGGAGCAAACTTAAATCTAAGTAGCAGTGGTAATTTTGGTTTCAAAAAATCAGACGCTACAGCGAATATCGGGTCAGTACAAACGTCGCTTGATTCGTTGGTTGCTTATTTGAAAGCTAATCCATCCAAACAACTAACGATTACGGGTGAGTATGGTGCAGATGAAACTAATGCTACTTCATATCCGAATTTGGGTATTGCTAGAGCGGAGGACATCAAAGCGTATTTGGTAAAAGCAGGCATTCCTGCGGGAAGTCTCCTTACAGCAGGAAAAGAAAATAGCCTAACTTGGTCGCCAGCGGATTCTACAAGTGGATTGTTAACCTTTGGTTTCACAGAAAAACCAGCAGGAGGAACAACCGAAGAAGACCTTGCTTCTAAAGCTAGCTATGAAGGAATGTTTAAGCCAATGGACTTATACTTTAAAACGGGTAGTGCTTCGTATATCAAAACAAAAGCGAATGAGAAATTCATGAAAGAAGCGAAAGCGTTTTTAACTGCTAATAAAGATAAGAAACTACTAGTAACAGGTCATGCGGATAATTTGGGAGATGATGCCATCAATATGAAGTTATCTGAAAAAAGAGCTAACGATGTAAAAGAGGAATTGATTGGACTAGGAATTAGTGCGTCTCAAATTGTTACTGATGCAAAAGGAGAAACACAACCAAGTACCTCGAATGATACGCCTGAAGGACGTAAGCAAAATCGTCGTGTGGCTGTAGTAGTTCAATAAATACCTCCTTTTTGAGATTCGATTTTTAGGGCTTCATTGCCTAATCATAAACTTAAAATATTCGTACTATGTTTAATTTAAATCCTTGTAATTATGACTTTGCTTGGTGGCAACAATTATTGATGCTACTGGGTGCAGGTATTTTGGGCTACTTATTGGGTGGTCGTAAAAGTGAAATCAATCAATTA
>JALRIJ010000129.1 GCA_023255485.1 Flectobacillus sp. | reverse complement strand
AAAAGATATGCGTAGCCTTTTCGGTAAAGCATTTGTAACCATCACCGAAGTAAAAGTAACTCCCGATTTGGCAATTGCTCGTTGCTATTTAAGCTTGATGCTTGCCGATAATAAGCAAGCTTTGTTAGCTGAAATCATCGAAAAGAAAGGACATATTCGTAAAATATTAGGAGAACGCATTCGTCATCAGGCAAGAGTAATTCCGAATTTAGAATTTTTCTTAGACGACACGGCAGAATATGCAGCAAAAATGTCCTTATTAATTGACCAATTAGACATTCCACCTTTAAAAGAAGGAGAAGTCATTGGGGACGAATAAGTATCTTCAAAGGCATTAGGTTTGCAAAAAATATAACGTATTTATCTAAAAGTCAATACGATAGCTATTCATTGCAAACCCAAACAAGCTCAGTATAATAAAAAACCTATGAGGAATGATTTGTCAGCTCCTTATAGGTTTTTCATTAATAAACGAAGTTTCGCTTTCTTTAATTAGCCCATGTAACGAATGAATCTGCCTATTTTCATTGCCAAACGCTACTTTTTTTCGAGGAAAAAATCCTCTTTCATTTCGCTAATTTCCATCATTTCTATGCTGGGCGTGTGTATAGGAACGATGGCTTTGGTGGTAGTCTTGTCGGTATTTAATGGATTAGAAGATTTTCAACGAAAACTTTTCAAAAACATCGATAGCGATTTGAAAGTAAGCCCTGTAAAAGGCAAAAACTTTGAATGCCCTCGTCGCCTTATCCAGCAGATTGCTCAAGTAGAAGGCGTAAAAAATACCACGGAAGTAATTCAAGAAAATGCCCTTTTGCGGTATAACAAAGCCCAAATGGTGGTTACCTTAAAAGGGGTAGATGAAAATTTCTTAAAACAAGAACGCCTAAAATCTAGCTTGGTAGATGGAGAACTGAAACTCGGAGCATCTGGTGTTAATTACGCCATTGTCGGCTCTGGAGTCGCCTATTTGTTGGGAATTGACTTGGATGCGTATTTTATTCCGATAGAAGCACTATACCCCCATAACAACAACTCCAAGACGATTGATTTTTATGCGACTGATGCGTTCAATCAGGCAAATTTATTACCTGGAGGTGTTTTTACTATCGAACAAGAATACGATAATAGCTTTGTGTTTGTTCCCTTAGCTTTTGCCCAAGAATTATTTGAATATGGCAATAAACGCTCTGCCTTAGAAATTCAGGTAAAAGACAAAAACGACTTATATGCGGTACAAAATCGTTTAAAAGCGTTACTTGGAGATAAGTTTTTAGTCCAAAATCAAGATGAACAACACGCTAGTTTGTTAAAAGCCATTAAGATTGAAAAACTGTTTGTCTTTCTGACGCTCAGTTTTATCATCGGAATTGCCAGCTTTAATATCTTCTTCTCGCTATCTATGTTAGCCATTGAGAAAAAACAAGATGTCAAAACCCTATATGCAATGGGAGCCACTCCTGCTATGATTCGTCGTATTTTCTTATCAGAAGGGGCTTTAGTTGCCTTTATTGGAGCAAGTATCGGACTTTTATTAGGCTTCGGTTTATGCCTTGCTCAACAAACGTATGGCTTTGTTTCGATGGGTATCGTTGGCTCACTAGTGGATGCCTATCCAATTAAAATGGTCGTTTCGGACTTTATATATACTGCCATTGTGGTCATTATCATTACCTTATTGGCTTCTTATTTCCCTGCCCAAAAAGCGGCAAAGACGAGCGTTATCTAGCTCGTCTTTGTCATTTCATCCCTAATTCAATACCTGATACGTTGGGTCTTCTAAAATATTAACTTCAATAATCTTTTCGGCATTCTTCAGTAACTGACGACAGTCAGGGCTCAAGTGCTTCAAGCGAATTATTTTATTCACTTTGGCATACCGCTCTGTTAACTTATTTAACGCATCAATTGCACTCATATCGACCACTTTACTTTCCTTAAAATCAATTACTACTTCTATTGGGTCATTGATAATATCAAATTTTTCTGTGAAAGTCGTCGTAGAGCCAAAAAACAAAGGGCCATAAATCTCGTAATGCTTTACCCCATGTCCATCCACGTATTTTCTAGCACGAATACGTTTGGCACTTTCCCAGGCAAAAACTAAGGCAGAAATAATAACACCGACCAACACAGCTAAAGCCAAGTTATGTAAGAAAATCGTAATGAGAGCGACTAATACGCCCACAACAATATCGGCACTAGGCATTTTATTAATTACCTTAAAGCTCATCCATTCAAACGTTCCGATAGCCACCATCATCATTACTCCTGTTAAGGCTGCCATAGGTAGGGCTTCGATAATCGGCGAGGCGACCAAAATAATCCCTAAAATGGTTAAGGCTGCAATAATTCCAGAAAGCCTAGCCCTTGCCCCTGCCGAAATGTTCACTAAGGTTTGAGCAATCATCGGACAGCCTCCCATGCCCCAAAAGAAGCCATTCAACATATTGGCAATTCCTTGAGCAACTGACTCCCGATCTGGATTTCCCTTTGTTTGTGTAAGCTCATCCACCAAATTGAGGGTCAACAATCCTTCGGTAAGCCCTACTCCTGCCATAATTAGTCCATAGGGAAAAATGATACTTAGCGTTTCTAAGGTAAAAGGAATACTCGGAATCCGAAAGGAAGGTAAGCCACCACTGATAGCAGCAATGTCTTTCACTGTTTTAGTTTCTATCTGAAAGAAAAACACGATGAGCCCCACGACAATAATCGCTACTAACGAAGCAGGAACAGCCTTGGAGATTTTAGGAAAAACGTAAATAATCGCAATTGTCAAGGCCACTAAGCCTATCATCCAATAAAGCGAAGAACCGCTCAACCAAACGGTATTGCCCGCCACTACGGTTTTAAACTGTTCTAGTTGAGCCATGAAAATAATCACCGCAAGCCCATTGACGAAGCCATACATAACAGGCTGAGGAACAAGACGGATAAATTTACCCAGCTTAAAAAATCCAACCAAGAGTTGAAAAACGCCTGCCAAAATGATAGCACCAAAAACATACTCTATGCCGTGCGAATTCATCAGGGCAATCAATACGACAACCGTTGCTCCCGCCCCACCAGAAATAAGGCCTGGCCGTCCCCCTAAAATGGCGGTCACTAACCCCATGATAAACGCTCCATATAGACCCACCAACGGCGGGAATTTTGCTAAAATAGCAAAAGAGAGCGACTCAGGAATCATAGTCATTGCCACAGTTAACCCAGCGAGTATTTCTATTTTATAATCTACTTTTTGTTTAAAGTTGAAAAGCGTTGTGTTCATATCGACAATGTACTACGTATCTATCCACTCAAACTGGACAAATCGCAATCGGAAATAATGATGAATTTAAAATTATGATAGGTCTTTACAGTAATAAGACTTCTTTTTACTGGTACAAATACCATATAAAAAGAAGTCTTATTGGACAATTGCTGATGAATAGCACTATGCTTGTTTTTTCTTCAAGACAACATTCAGTACAACAAAGCCAATAATTGCAGCTGTAACTGATGCGACTAGAATCACAATTTTAGCATTATTCTGAAGCTCAATACTTTCAAAAGCAAGCAGGGTTATAAAAATGGACATCGTAAAACCGATACCGCCCAAACAACCTGCTCCGCTAATTTTCTTCCAATTCAAATCCTTTGGTAAATGGCAAATATTCAGTTTAACGGCCAAATACGTAAACAAGACGATGCCGATGGGCTTACCAATCACGAGACCAAGAGCAATTCCTTGTCCATAATTCTGTGTTATAATATCTTGCAAACTAGCACTCACGGTAATCGCAGTATTTGCTAAGGCAAAGAGCGGAAGAATCAAAAATGCAACGGGCTTATGTAAAAAGTCCTGTAACAGGTAAGAAGTTGACTTTTTATCGCCATTCCCAAAAGGAATTACAAACGCTAAAAGCACGCCCGTTATGGTTGCATGAACTCCCGAATGTAACATAAAATACCACATTACAAGTCCTCCAAGCAAATACGGAATTAAGCTTTTCACCTTCAATCTGTTTAACACAAATAGAAATGACAGTATTCCGAAAGCCACCGCTAAATTGAACCATACAATGGTTTTAGTATAAAAAATGGCGATTACAAAAATGGCTCCCAAATCGTCTATGACCGCTAAGGCCGTCAAAAACACCTTGAGTGAGGTTGGTACTCTGTTTCCCAATAAAGACAACACACCCAAGGCAAAAGCAATATCCGTTGCCATTGGAATACCTGCACCCGATTGCGTATTTGCTCCATAGTTAAGGAAGAGATAAATTCCCGCAGGAATAAGCATACCGCCTAAAGCTCCAAAAATTGGGAGGAGTGCTTCTTTAATGTTAGATAACTCCCCAATATAAATTTCTCGTTCCAACTCTAAGCCAACCAACAGAAAGAAAATGGTCATTAACCCGTCATTAATCCAATATTCAATACTGCCAGTACCCAGTTCTGTATGCCAAAAGTGGGAATAGGCTGAACCAAAATAGGTATTTGCGGCAATCATCGATATGATGGTACAGGCAATCAATAAAAGACCGCCTGTTTTTTCGTTTTCAGAAAATTCTTTGAAAAGTTTAGTTATTCTCATTATATGTTAAAAATTGAAGCTGTTTAAACTAATATAGATTCCAACGAATGCCTAAAAAGCCTCTGATTTTTTGCATTGGAGCGTAGTTAGAATCGGTGTTAAAATAATATCCCTTCGGAAAATCACTCCAAGCAGCGTCTTTACGTTGCCCTTGATTTAATTCATTTGCCTGATACACAATTTTCTGTTCTGGGAAAAAATCAAATAAATTCTTTACTCCTAAATACACTTGTAGCCCATTATTAAATCGTCTTGAAAGTTGAAGATTCGAGATATTAAAAACAGGAGACGTTGCGGCACGAATATCGTCTGTAATCAACGGTAATTCCATCGCACCGTACACATTTCCTGTAAAATCTACCGTAATTTGGGATTTTGGATGAGTATAAGACACGGCATAATTTGTCGTAAAAATAGGGGTTCTTTTCTGACGAATTTTAACGTCCTCTTCTATCCGATAAATATCCGTATAAGTCCCTCCCAGCGTAAATTTCAGTCCATTCGTGAAATTGGCATCAACATTAATACTCGCTCCTTTCAATTCGCCGTAGCCTTTTAGGTTATCAAAAATAACCTTTGTAGGGTCAGTATCATAATCTGCCACCACTTTATTGGTGAAATAGGTATAAAAAACACTTGCATCAAGACTAAAAAATCCTTTTGTAGAGATAAAGGTCTTCTGGTAGTTCAAATTGGTATTCCATGATTTTTCGGGACTCAGGTCTCCACGGATTTCTGTTTTTCTTGACCCCGAATACACCGTTTCATCCTCCGAAAACAAATTTACCACTCGATAACCCGTACCAAAACTAAGTCGAATAATATCGTTTTTTTCAGAGTTATATTTCCAATTGACCCGAGGCGATGTTATGCCTCCATGAATAGAATTATAGTCGTAGCGAAGTCCTACTAAAAGGGTATTTCGGTTAGTTATCTTCATTTCATCTTGGACAAAAAAGCCAGGCAAAAACGTTTTACTTGGTTTATTAATACTCGAATCTTGCTCGTCTTGCGTTAAGGTATTGTTGTCGTCATAAAAGGTATAACGCAACGCCATTCCGAAAAGAGCATCGTGTTTTTTCCCTATTTTTTTGTCCCAAAGCAATTGAGCAAAAGCAATTTCTTGTTGTGCGAGGTAAGGTTTATTCCCATAAACTGAATTCTGGTCGTGGTTATTATACGAAAACTGTAGGTTAACTTGTTGATTTATAATCGGTAGTTGATAACTCCCAATGACTTCCCAACGCTTGGTATAAATACTTTCTCCATATAATTGACTACTTCCCCGATTGGCTTTCTGCCAGTTTAGTTCTCCCCCAAAACGGTCTTCATTCACATACCTTGCCGCCAACGTAAATAAACGATTATGCTTTCGTTGAAAAGACCATTTATTAAATACTGAAATCCGATTTTGTAGGGTTACATCCGTAAAACCGTCGTGATTTTTATCTATTCGTTCCTGAAAATTGAAATAATTCGCACTCCACATACTCGTTGCCTTTCCGATATTTGCCTTTACTGCCCCATCTAGCGTATATTCTCCATACGAAGTGGCATTCATATCCAGAGAAACAAGGGGAGCTTTTATAGGATTTTTCGTGATGACATTAATTAGACCTCCTACAGCCTCAGAACCATAAAGCGTAGAGGCTGGCCCTTTGACAACTTCAATGCGTTCAACCATCGAATTGGGAATCCCCGAAAGTCCATAAACCGTTGAAAGAGCCGATACAATAGGCATTCCGTCAATGGTAATCATGGTGTAAGCCCCTTCCATGCCATTCACATGAATATCTCCTGTATTACAGACACTACAATTCAATTGCGGACGAACTCCATTGACCATCGTTAAGGCTTCAAATAAATTTGGAGTTGGATTTTTCTTAAAAAAAGTAGGCGTAAAAATTTCGATGGGTGTAGAGGATAAGTTAACCATAGTTTCTTTCATACTTCCTGTTACAACCACTTCATTCAACGCCGTTTGGTCGGGTTCAATTTCAAAACTAACACTCGTTGTTTTATCCTTTTGTATATGGATAATCCGCTGGGTTGTCTTGAAGCCAACTCCTGAAATTTGAATCGTTTGCTTTCCTATCGGTACATTTTTAAGCGAAAAAACACCTTCTTCATCCGCTTGTGTACCCATTCCTTTATGACTTGGCAAAGTGATATTCACAAAGGAAGCGGCTTTTCCATTACTGACAACTTTCCCCTTAAAAGCTTGGCTGAAACTAGCTAACGATTTGCTTATCAGCAATATCGCCAAAATAAGAGCCTTCTCGTATATTTTTTTTCTATTTCCCATAATTATTCATAAAAATTATCTAAAAAAAAGTTTAGACTAGACTAAATTTAAAGCAAATATAGAATGAGAAATGGTATAAGCAAAAAATAATCAGCTATTTCGGTTTTTATTGTACCGAAGAGTTCCTCAGAGAACCGCAGAGGGACACAGAGGGAAATAATCTTTGTGAAACTCCGTGATATAATTATTTGTACCACTGAGACACACCAAGAACTGCAGAGATACACAGAGGAAAATAATCTTTGCGAAACTCGGTGCTTTCTCTGTGAAACTCCGTGATATAATTCAACGGATAATAAAAAAACGCTTTGTAACCTCTCTCGATTATACAAAGCGTTTCTGTTAATGTTATTTCTGGCGACTACATCTCCCCTTCTAACTTCGAGACCACACAGGTTGCCACCGCATTACCCGCTACAGAGGTAGCAGAGCGTCCCATATCTAAGAATGGATCAACACCCAAAATCAAGGCAATTCCTTCGGCTGGTAAGTCAAACATGGTTAGAGTTCCCGCAATAATTACGAGCGAAGCACGAGGAACTCCCGCAATTCCTTTTGAGGTAATCATCAACGTCAATAACATCGTAATTTGTTGTTCCAAACTCAAATGCACGCCGTAAGCCTGAGCAATAAAGCCCGTCGCAAAGGTCATGTACATCATAGAACCGTCGAGGTTGAAGCTATAACCTAGGGGCAATACAAAACCAATAATTCGTTGTGAACAACCAAAACGTTCGAGAGCAGCAATCGTTTGTGGGAAAGATGCCTCAGAACTGGCCGTACTAAAAGACAGCAATAGCGGTTCTTTGATGTAACGTAATAATTTCCAGTAGTCGATTTTCATCACTAGACAAATCACCCAAAGGACTACGAAAATAAAGAATAACAATCCTCCGAAGAAACACAGCATTAAGTAGGCATAACTTACTAAAATTCCTAATCCTTTGCTTGCTACAACAGCAGTCATTGCTCCAAATACGGCAAATGGAGCTAATTCCATCACATAATTTACGACCTTAAAAACAGCCTCCGCAATGGAATCAATCGCTTTAATAACTAGTTTACCTTTGTCGCCAATAGACCCAAGGGCAATACCGAAGAAAATTGCAAAAACAACAATTTGAAGAATTTCATTTTCGGCTAAAGCAGAAAATAAGCTATCTGGAAAAATATGTAAAATGAATTCCTCAATAGTCTTCATTTTCTTTCCTTCAATCCCTGTTGTCGTGCCTGCCGCAGGAATTGGCCAGCTTTGAATGGTGCCTGGTTTGGTGATATTAACCACGACTAAACCTACAATCAGCGATAAAATTGTAGCTAAATAAAAGTATAAAAGCGTTTTAATGCCAATACGTCCTACTACCTTAAAATCGCCCAATTTAGCAATACCGACCACCAAGGTACAGAATACTAAAGGGCCAACAATCATTTTAATAAGTTTGAGGAAAATCTTACTTAATATCTGAAATTTATTGCCTAGTTCTACCGCAGCTTCTGGCGAAAGGCTAGCGTAAAGCACTTGCCCAAGAATAACCCCTAGAACAAAACCTATCAGAATTTTTGTTGTAATATTTACTTTCATACGGTTGTATTGTGTTTTAGAATGCCTGTTACAGCTTGTTTAATGAAGTGATACAAATATCTCACCTAGATACTCCTATCCAAATTAACGAAAAAAACAGCGGCTTGCAAAAAAAGCGGCACTTGTCGCTCATAATTTATCCTATTAGCAGCCAATTTGTACCGTATTCTTGCCCAAGAGCTTTGAATTAACTAGGACAGACCAGCTCAAGAATCCCATTTTTTACGATAATTTGCAGTATCAAATCATACAAGAATCCCTTCAGCACTTTAACTAACTACCCCATGTCACAAAATCGTCGCTCATTTATCAAATCTTCGCTATTAGCAGGAGTAGCCTTGTCGATGCCCACCAGTGCGGTACTTTTTTCTCCCAAACAAAAAAACATAGGACTGCAACTCTACTCGGTCAGAGAAGATATGAAGCAAAATCCTGTGGCCACCTTAGAACAATT
>JALRIJ010000128.1 GCA_023255485.1 Flectobacillus sp. | reverse complement strand
TAGCCAGATTATAGCGGGACTTGTTCAAGATTCCATTCAAGCAAAAGCAGAAGGTAAAGGAGGATTAGTCATTGACCCGTCTGGTATTAGCTATATCTTAACCCAAGGATATAATTTTGAATTTAAGGCTGATAGTACCTTTAGTACTCCAGCAGGATCAGGCAAATGGACTGTGTCTGCAGATAAAACGACGCTCTCTATCACAGCGAATAACAAAACATCGAAATTCACATTGTCGAAAAATACGAGTGGTGAATTGCAACTAGGCTTACAAAAGTTCACCAGAACTACAGCATCAGCTCAGTTCACGCCTTCAACAGCACTGTATTTTTTTGATGCTTTATTTGGTCTTTATGGTGTATATGGCCCAACTCCTCCTACTGAAGTAGAAGCAAATACGATGCTATCCTATCAAGGTTTCTTAAATTATACTAAGCAATAAAAGCCCTTAGCGGGTGAATAAATTTACCCGCTAAGGGGAAAGTTTAAACAGCTTCACAAGCCTACACCAAAATCCTTAATCCTTAATCCGTATCTTTGTCTTTTCAACTAGCATTATGAGCATTACAGCAACGATACAACAATTCACCCAAACGATTTCGGAGAGTTTACAACAAGAAACGTTTATTAAAATTTCACTCGGTAATTATCAAGGAGCAGACTCTGCTCTTAGAAATATTTATGTCCGCTCCGTCGTCATCAAACGAGAACAAAAGTTAGCCTTTACCTTTCGGAATAAAACCAATGACATTGTTAAAAATTATAGTATCCACGAAGGAATCGCTCTTCTAACAGACTATTTACAACAGGGTTTTATGGTGGCAACGCTTTTTACTACCGAAAAAGATGTGCTTTTGGAAAACCGTAAAAACAGCAAAGCTATCTTAAAAGAAAGCAAAGCGAGCAGCAAAGAAAAGCCTTCACAAGAGCATAATCGTGAAAAGAAACGCCTGCTTAAACCCAATGATAAAGCGTATTTATACGAACTAAAAATCACGGATGAAGCGGGTAATGTCTTCAAAAACGCTCAGGATAAGTATAAGCAAATCAATCACTTTGTTGAATTATTGAGTTCCTTAATCAAAGAAGCTAATGACGAACGTCCGCTTAAAAAAGTGGTCGATATGGGCTCTGGAAAAGGTTATTTGACTTTTGCTTTGTACGATTACTTACATTCTGTCTTGGGACTAGACACGGCGGTTACAGGCGTAGAATATCGTCAGGATTTGGTAAGTCTTTGTAATGATATTGCTCAAAAATCGGGGTTTGATGCCCTCAATTTTGTACAAGGAACCATCCAAGATTACGATTGCGATGCCATCGACTTACTCATTGCCCTACACGCTTGCGACACGGCCACCGACGATGCCATTTACAAAGGAATCAACGGTAATGCCAAGCTGATTGTCGTTGCTCCTTGTTGCCATAAACAAATTAGAAGAGAATTAGAAAAGACTAAAGTAAAAAATGAGGTTTCGTTCTTGACCAAATACGGCATCTTTTTGGAACGTCAAGCCGAGATGGTTACTGATGGAATTAGGGCCTTAATTTTAGAATATTTTGGGTATAAGACCAATGTTTTTCAATTCATTTCGGATGCACACACCCCCAAAAATGTCCTAGTTGTAGGCATAAAAGGGACAACGAGCCCACAACGTCAGGCAGAAATCAAAGCCAAGATTGCCGAAACAAAAGCCTTTTTTGGTATTGGTTATCACCATTTAGAACGACTGTTTGAATTAGAAAACTAGTCATTTACTTTACCCAATCGTTCTATCTATCATTTGCGATTGGGTAATCCTCCTCCTCCCCTACACTCAGTCATCAATCAAGGTAAAAATAATACTGGTACTATAGTTAGCCACAGGAGCAAGTATCGAAATACCTGTAATCTGAAATTGTATTGGAATGTCTGTTCTTGGCGTTGTCCCATAATTATTTCCTTCAAAAAAGTAGGTATCACTACTGGTAAGTTCTTGAAAAGCAGCATTGCCTCCCGAAATATCGCTCACTCCTAAAAGTGAAAAACCACCTCCTGAACCATTTCCTGTTCTTTTCGCATAAATTTTCAACCCTGCGGCACTCCAGCTAGCCCCACTATTAATGGACTTTATTTGTACCGTGTAATGATTATTCGTTAAGACCAAAATAAAAAAAGCATTGGGCATCGTAACCGATAGGAGCGATTGATTAGTAGCACTGGTTAAGGTACTTGTACTATAATCGTTCCCAGCTTCGGTAACAGTGCTTACGGTAGGAAGCCACGTAGTACCAGTAACCGATAAGGATTGAGCCATTGAACTCTTCCAACAACCTAGCAATACAAAGATGACAATCACTATTTTTAGCATAAATATTTAGAAAAGAAGGTTGAAAATAAATCTACCTCAAGCACTTAGTTAATTATCCTGTAATGTATAAACAACGGTTACGGTAGATGTACCACTTTTGAGTAGGCTGTACGACTGAATCGAGAGCGAATACGTGAGGTTATATCCATTGCCCGAACCCGATAGCGTATAAGCTCCCGCAATGCCATTTACAATAGTTTGGTCAACATTAGTCAATAGTACCGCTCCACTGCTTGTCCCTCTCGTACCTGCTCCTGTTGACGCATTGGCTGCTTGTACTCTTAGTTGAAAACCCGAAGGCAAGGTGCTTGATATGCGAGCTGTAATCCTTCGGGTAAGTCCACTCGAAACTGCCGAACTCACATTTATCCATTTCGTATTATCGGTTGCACTACTACCCAGTATGGCTCCTGCTTCTGAGGGAGCGGTAAAAGCCAAGGTGATACCTCCAACAGGTTCAATGTCCAACAAAGCAACGAGTGGTAAATTTACACCCGCAGTAACGGTTCCTGTGGTCTGAGCCATACAAGTGCTTGCCATCAGGCACATACAAAGAAGGTATATTTTCATTTTTTTGAAGTCAACTGAAAGTTTTTATTAGAGAACATTATTTTCCGTTCTTTCACTTTGACCGTGTAACTTAGGTCGGTTTCTGTATCGGTTTCTACCGTAATAAGAGGATTAAAATTTTCAATTTGATACCTATCTGTATTGCCTTGAATAGAAACATCTATTTTCCACTGCCCAGGTTTAAGCTCTTTAAAGAAAAAACTTCCATTCTCCTTCACTTTGGTATAAAGTGTTTCTTTATCATTGGCAATTTTTATCCAAATCGCAGGCTTTTCTTTCAACAAGTCGCTCTTTTTCGAATTTTCTACCAAATCAATCGCCCCTTTTATTCCTCCCGATTTCACCACAGGGATAGGAACTTTGGTTGTTTTATTGGGCTTTACAGCTACTTGCAGTGGAAGTACCTCTTTAGTGAGCATTCCCTCTTGAAGTGTAGATTTGTCAAGCGAGAGGTAGTAAGAGTCTGGAATTAAATCGTTAAAGAAAAAATTACCATTGGCATCAGTCAGGAACTTTTTATTCCCTAGTTGTACCAAAACACCCTGAGTCGAAATCCCATTGACATTAGAAACTCGTCCTCGGATAGCCCCTAAATGTTTATTTTTCACCAAAGGCGTATTAATTCTGACCGCATACTTTATGGTAAAAAATAAGGAATTATCACTCGTTTGCCCATAGGTAGGAATAAAAGCACGCCCTCCGCTTAGACTTAACTTATGCGACTTCAACTGAAATTCTGCCCTCATATCAATAAAACTACGCTGTTGTACCAGTTCATCTGGAGCATAGTTATTTCTATACGAAAAAGACATATTAAATTTAGAGCCAAACAAAATTCTACTAGAAAATCCGTAAAAGTAATAATCTGTCAGCACATTATTTTGAATGAATTTTGCTGTACGTTGATACTCTAAAAAACTACCCAACCATAACCAGCGTACTACTCTAACTTGAGGCTGTACATTTATACGTAAACTTGTATTCTTCTGCTGTTCGGCTTTTAACAAATAATTATAGCTCTCTCCAAATCTACTTTCCAACCATAGATTTACCTTAGGTGAATTATTGAGGTAGGCAATTCGTCCGTAATTATCCCTAAAATGAAATTGTTGAACATCCTTCCTATCTTCTTTTTCTTCTATATTATAACTGAGCATCAAGCGATTGTTTGATTTAAACTCATAGTTAAGCCAAATGCTATTACTCGAAAAATAAGGCGATAGATTCATGCTTAAAAAATCGTAACTCGGATTTACATGGGTATAATTACTTTGAAGAGCAAGGCTTATTTTTTTGTTAATTTGATACGTTAATCCATTGACTGCTTGCCAACTGTTATGGTAGAATCCATAGAAGTTTTTCCCTGCATAAATCAAGTCACTCGACAAGTGAAATCTATTTAATTGGTAATAAATACGATTGAAAGCTGCAAAATCTCGAGTTCCATTGGCTAAATTACCCGAAAGTTCGGTTGTTAGCCTAAAATTCATCCCTTGATAACGCACAGTTAAACCCAATAACTTCGCATTAAACCAAGTATCGTTTGAGAACGTATTCTTAGAAAGAAAGTCTAACGAATAACGAAGGTTAGCTTTGGGTTTATAATAAATACTTACCCCTCCTGTTTCCTTTTGATTTGGGTAAAAACGAGGGCTTGAATAAAAACCGACCACTCCTATTTTATTGAACGACTGGTCAAGATGAAAACCTCTGCCAAAACGTCCAAACTCCATTAAATTATTTAGTGATAAGACATAATCTCCGAGTTCGAGGTTAGTTTTATTTTTGTAGGAATATTGTAACGAGTACAAGTCATAAGTTCCCATGGCAGAAGAATAAACCTGATTGGGGCCTTGAATCGTAAAGTCGAGAAAATGTTGGTTTTTGAAATCTAAAAAACCTGTTCCTTTTACACTATACTGATACGAAGCATAACGGAAACCACCCGTTTCAAAATGATTATACGCCCCTCCTACCTCAATGGGAAAGCGTAGATAGGGATCATTTTTTTTGTTCTGATACGAATAAACAGGCACATTCGTCAAACTGATAATCGGACGAGTAGAATCTGCCATCCATACTTTTAAATCACTCGAAAGCAACCAGTAATTAGTAGAAGTTTTAGGAATAAACTGCCTAACATTCACTTGGATGGTCTTGTTGGCAGCAATTTCAATTTCCTGTTTATCGACACCGATTATACCACTGGACGATTGAAGCTTTAACTTTTCAAGGGTATTTCCCTCATTTTGGATAAGATAAGCGATTTGTAAGGTGTCACCTTCCTTAGCATAATCAAAGGAAGAAATTGCCTGCACATCAATTTTTCGGTACGTATCAATAGTAACATAACTTGTCTTTTGACAAAATCGACCATTGGCATCAAACAACAACAGTGTCAGAGGATATTGACCAGCACTTGTCATCCGAGAAATGGACACTGTTACAATAAAAGAATAGTGAAATGTTTTTTTTATTTGTTTCTTTGATAGGATGACCTGCCAACTTTCAGGTACAACAAGCGAATCTTTTTTAACATCAAAATCTGTTCGTACTTCATAAAACAGCGTTAAATACCCCCCAGGAGCAACATTCTCGGGCGGATTTAGCACATTAATAGTGATTACGTTTTGTGCCAAAGAAATTTCTGCTGCCATGAAGAGCAACATAACAAGTAATAAAAAGCCTTTCGACATTTATTCTATTTCTAAAGTAAGGTTCGACCCAAAAAGGTCTTTTCCATTGTCAGCAATGACTATTCCATTGTACGTCCCCTTGGGTAAATCTTTGACTTCAACCTCAAAATGAGTACATTTTTCAGGATATATTTTACGTTCAACAGATTTCAGTATTTTCACTTTTCGCCCTGCCATGTCGTAGATTTCGACCGTAATTTTTGCTTTTGCTAAAAATAACCCTCCGTTTTTCAACTTCACATCAATTACTTTTAGGGCTTTTTCTCTTGTATCTAAAGCGATGTTTTCAAAAGAAAGAACGCCATTTACTACGTTTCCGACATTATTAATTACTTGAATAGCATAACGCACTTTAGAATCAATTTTCACTCCACTTTCTACTTCCTCTTTGATGGGGCTTACGCCTTCAATCATGATAATCGACCAATAAGAACCCTGAATTCCCTTTTGAGAAGGCACATTAACACTATAGCGTATGTCGTAAATTTCGTTGGGTTTCAACACCTTCTCGTTTACATTTAGATTTAGCCAATTGGCAGAAGAACGGGTATGACTATTCACCTTTTCATAAACAGTCTTACGATCACATGATAAGAGCAGATCTTCCTGATAAATAATGATTTTTTCATCTCTAGAGCCGTTATTCTGAACACTTATTTTGCCCATTGTAACTTCTCCTGCAATGGCAGCGTGAATATGGGTTAGACCATTTAGAATAACGACACTTCCGAAAGAGGAAGAATAAATCAACATGCTTAAAAACAAAGAAAGGTATTTCATATTAGATGGAGAGTTGGAGTAGATAGAAAGGAAAAAAGGTGTTGCGTATGCCCACAACACCCTTGTCACGAAAGAACGTTTACTAGTTATCCGATAGCGTATAAGTAACAGTCAAGGTAGTTGTCCCACTCACAAGACTACCATAAGTTCCTGCCGACGTTAACCCAATAGCATAAGTCAACTGATGCCCTTTGCTTACCCCCGTATCTGTCCAGCAACTTCCAATCCCTGTAATCAAATCTTGATCTGCGGTTGTTAGCGTAACTGCACTCCCAACAGGAGTACCCATCGTTCCTGCACCTGTAGCCGTAGCTGTAGCAGCAGTTACATTTACATTGACTCCTGGAATGACTGCACTTGCCTTTACCGAAACTTTACGAGAAGGATCTGCTTCTCCCGATGGCGTTACAATTGAGGAATAATTCAACCATAAATCCGTATTATTAGAAGGAGGCGTGATAGGACTACCTGCTTCTGTCGGCGAAGCGAAAGAGGCAGAGAAGTTTTTTGTCGTAGCTTCTATATCTAACAAGGCTACTTCTGGAATGGTAATAGCAACCGTATGATTATCTGTTTTAGTATCTTGTGCTTTCACATTAGCGACTCCGAATGTGCTTAATGCCACCAAAGTAAGTGCGAAGTGTTTAATTGTTTTTTGCATGATCATTGAATTAAGAATGTAAAGATTATAACCGTAATTAAGGATAATAACAGCCAAGGTGAATTCGATTGGCTAGATACGCATATTAGTTTAAGAGGATTTAATACACAAACACTCAATACTATACGCTAGTTCCTGATTTAAAGCTAGTTATCTATTTTTTTTACAGAAAAGAACTTAATGATAACTCTTTTCTCTTTTGTGTAAATATAAAAAAAGAATGTTAATAGTAAACATTCTTTTTTTAACAATTGATATGATGGATTTTTCTGCTCTTAGTCAATTACTTCCTCTTTTATCACAGATAAGTATCAACCTAAAAATGGCAATACACTCTCTAATCCCATCCCTCGTGAACCTTTCACTAATATATGTGTATCCTGTACAGGATTGTCTTGTAACCAGTTATGTAGCCCAAATTTGTCTGGAAAATAATGCACTTTCATAACAGGTAATACCGAAACGGCACTTTCCATTAATTTTCCTGCCAATAAAATATAATCAAAATTGCAAGTTGCTAGTAAGTTTCCTAAGGCTTCATGTTCACTCGCTGCCTCCTCTCCCAACTCAAACATATCTCCTAGAATGACCATTTTTTTAGTAGCCTCAAGGTTATTAAAATTCGTAATAGCGGCTGCCATAGAAGATGGATTGGCATTATAAGCATCCATCAACACCTGATTAGTTCCTTTTTCGATAAATTGAGAACGATTATTTGTAGGAACGTAATCAGACACAGCTTGACAAGCAACAGCGGTAGCGATTCCAAAATACTGACCTATCCGAATAGCGGCACACATATTGAAAAAGTTGTATTTTCCTGTCAAATGACTTTGATAGGTATTGCCTTCCGCTTCAAAAGTAACCATGGGCGTTTCCTGTAAAAGCGTTGCCACAGACGAATATTGCTCGTCTTTTTCAGCCGAATAAGTAATCAATTCCTTAAAGTTTCGTCCTGCCGTCATGGCTAAAGTTGGCGTTGAAGCAACATTCACAAACACGGTTCCGTCATGGTTAGCTAACCAATCGTACAATTCTCCTTTACCCTTGCGTACGCCTTCTAGTCCACCAAATCCTTCGAGGTGAGCTTTTCCGATATTGGTAATAAAACCATGTGTCGGTTCTGCAATTTCTACCAATTCTTTAATATCTCCTTGCTTATTGGCTCCCATTTCTACGATAGCGATTTCAATGCTTTCGTCCATTGCCAACACCGTTAACGGAACTCCAATGTGGTTATTCAAGTTGCCGATAGTGGCATATGTTTTGAACTTTGTTGACAACACGCAGTTAATTAATTCTTTAGTTGTCGTTTTTCCATTTGAGCCTGTCAAACCAATAAATGGAATGTTCAGGTGTTTACGGTGTTCATTCGCAAGGTCTTGAAGGGCTTTTAAACCATCCGCAACCAACAAAATACGGTCATTCGTGACAAATTCAGGATTATCGACAACGGCATAACGTGCTCCTTTTTCCAAAGCTTGCTGAGCAAACGAGTTAGCGTCAAAATTGGGTCCTTTTAAGGCTACAAACAGCACATTTTCATCAATTTTACGGGTATCAGTCGATACTCCTGAACATTCTTTGAATTTTTTATACAAGTCAGTCACTGAAATCATCATCTTTGTCGTTTTATTAGTTGATACAAATATCGGAATGCCAAAGCAGGTTTTCAACTATTTAGGTATTCAATTAGCAAGAAAGCAACACAATTGAAGTCATCAAGGCTTAGCATTTATACAAAATATGAAAAAAACACTCCTTTTTATCAGCCTATTGGTATTTCGTTTTATTTCTTTTTCGCAGAATTTTACCTACAAATTTGCGACGGACTTAAAGCTCATACAAAATGGCGTAGCTCTTGCCAATCCATGGGCAGGGGGACTCAATGCACCACAGTTTTCGA
>JALRIJ010000127.1 GCA_023255485.1 Flectobacillus sp. | reverse complement strand
CATCAACTGCAACGAAAGACGGTCGTTAAATTTTCTTGCTAACAACACTTGTCCTGTATAAGTCATCCGTTCGGCATTGTTATAATACTTCATTACCGTACCAGACTCCAAACTAGCTCCCGTTTCCACCGTACTTACGGCCGTACTTCCATAGAGAGCAATAGATAAAGGACTTTTATTAGATTGACGCAAAAGTTTATATTTGGCATAAAAGTCGTACATCTTTTCCTGTGAACTACGTCCAAGCCCAACGGTTAGTTGGTCGGTAAGGCCATATTCTAAACCCAGTCGAATGCGAGCTTCATCAAGCCCAAAAAAGTTTTCGATAAACCCTGAATTAACAGCTCCAAAGCGGTGTGAAATCCAAAAATTCAAATGGTTTTTACTAGCTGTTTCAATGGTTTGTCCATTAATTAAACGAGTTGCCTTAAACGTAGCAGAAGTATATTGCGTTTCTTTTTTGGCATCGTTATCCAATATATTCATCAAATCATCTTGAGCAAATAAGGACGACGAGAAAGAAGAACACAAAAAGAAGAATACGTATTTTTTCATATTTAATTATTTTTAGCACCAGCATTAATCCATTTCGAGATAACATACAACTGGCAATCTGTTAATTTTCTTGAAGGAGGCATTGGAAAGTATCCTGTTGAGTAGGATACTGCTCCGTAAAATCGTTTGCTATCTACATAACTTTTGATACTTGCGTAGGTTTCTAAACTAACACCTGCCGATAAATTACCCGCCTGATGGCAACCAAGACAATTGGTTGTAATAAGGGGCATAATGGTTTTGGAAAAGCTTACATTCTGAGTATCTACTACAGCCGAACATTGTACATTTTTTGCTCCCTGTGTAATCCATTTGGCAACTAAAGCGGTCTGTGTCGTGGTTAATTGCCTATTGGGTGGCATTCTCGACTCTCCTGTGGCAATCATGACCGTGTACAATTTACTTTTACTAGGATTCCCCGCTACGATTCCACTCTTCGTAATAGACGTATAAGTGGTTAAATCATACCCATCCATTTTAGTTTTTGCATCATGACAACCACTACTAGCACAGTTACTCGTAAAAAAGGGTAAGATTTCTGTATTAAAACAAACAGAATCACCCGTTGATGCAGTACCTATATTTCCACAATCTAAGGATGTTGTTGTGGTGGTGGTAGTTGTTGTCGTAGTTGTGGTATTGGTTGTTGCCGTTGGTTCAACATCCTGTTTATTATTAAGACACGAAACCAACACCAACGAGGCAAGTCCAATAAAATATCCTATTTTCCTCATTTTCAAATAATTACTTCAGGTTTATTACAAGTTTTTATAAAGAAGCTTGTGTGAAAAGTGAAAAGTTATTGAACAGCCCCTACTGGAATCAACACTAAACGCAAGCATATTATTTTGCTGAATCAAAAATACCATTTATTAGCATAATATGTTTTGTGCTGTTAAACTTCACACTTTTTACACACACTCCTTCAGTTTATTCTTAGACAATAACAGATAAAACCGTTCCAGTTAATGTTGTCGGATAGGTTGTTAAAGCAGCTGAAGCAACTGTCAAGGCTTTACCCGTGTTGTCAAAAGTAGCTCCATGAGCAGTACAAGAGAACTTTGTACCCGAATAACGTATCTGTTTTTGACCCTCATGTGTACAGATTAAGGTAACTGTAACATATCTATCATCGCTTGTATGAGCAATCACAATATTTCTCGCAGTATCTACATAATAACCTCCTATAGTTTTCAAGGCTGGATAGGTATTCAAATCATAGGTAACAGTCGTTCCTGTATTGGTTGCAGGGGTTACACTTTCGTTTTTGCAGGAAGACATCGTGACTCCGCAGTACACGGCCATTAAACTTGCTCCACTCAGTCCTAACTTTTTAAGAAACTCTAGGCGATTGATTTTTTCTTCGTGTGTTGTTTGATTCATCATTATAAATGGATTTTAGATTAAATATTTAAGTACTGGTTTCCCTAGTTTTACCGCTTTTAAGCAGATGTCCTAACATAATACCTAATACGGAAGAAATAGACAAAGGGTTGCTTGCCTTCCTCTAAGATTAACGAAATATAAGCATTCTAATGTTAACCTAAGTTCAATAGTTGATAAGAATCATTTGTTCTTTTTTTAGTGATAGGCAATCCAAATGAAAATCGTTTGCGTAAATCTGTTTAGAAAGTTTAAAAGAACACCTTTATTTTTCAATAATTCTATCCCATAAATCCGTAATTAAAATGAAAAAAGTAAGCTTAGTATTCGCATTCATTGTAAGCATATATGCTGCAAACGCACAAAACACCGTAATCGTAGGTAACGAAGCCATGTTTCCTATGAAAAACATCGTAGAAAATGCCGTTAACTCGAAAGCACATACGACCTTAGTAGCGGCCGTAAAAGCAGCAGACTTAGTAGCAACACTACAAACGGCAGGCCCTTTCACTGTCTTTGCTCCTGTGAACGATGCCTTTGAAAACCTACCATCAGGTACGGTAGAAACGCTTTTGAAACCAGAAAACAAAGCCACTCTAGCGAAGGTATTAACTTATCACGTAGTAGCAGGCAGGTACGATTTTGATGCCATCGCACAGGCCATTAAAAAAGGAAAAGGCTCGGCGACATTCACAACAGTGAGTGGAGGTAAATTGACCGCCATGATGAACGGAAGTCACAACATTATGCTGAAAGATGAAAATGGAGGTACAGCAAACATTAGCACCTATGATGTATATCAATCAAATGGCGTTATCCATGTGATTGATGCAGTTGTCCTACCAAAAATGTAGGAAAAACAGTAAACTCGTTGTCAAGAGGAAATGCCCCTTATCTAAGCGAGTTTAGCACGATAACACCGATAATAGTAGTATTAAACAGGTGTGGTTTAATAATGGGTAATATGCAAAGGGCTTTCTGATATAAGAAAGTCCTTTCTTGTTCTCTCGTTATAAAACAGCCTACACTATATCTTTAATTTTTCAGTAATACTGAGAAATAGAAAACATCTTTTAATATGGTTAGTTCTTCTATCTAAAGAGCCTCACGATAAGCAATTAGCTTAACGTAGCCTTGAATGCGGTCATGGAAAGATTCTTTACATAAGAAACGTAAAACGTATTAAATATTTGATTAGTTTAGTCCTTGAATAAGGAAACGAAAACATGCCATTCCCATTGCCATTATTAAGCCCTTTAAAACATTATGTCTAAACGCAAAACAATCATAGCCGAAGAAACCCTTTTGTCAATGCTACAAAGTAGGGATGAACGAGGTTTCTCTATCTTGTACGATAATTATTCGGCAGCCTTGTATGGAGTCATTCTTAAAATTGTACGAACCGAAGAAATTGCGGCAGATATTATGCAAGATTCTTTTGTAAAGATCTGGCGTAACATCGAAGGATACAACGCAAGTAAAGGAACACTTTTTACTTGGATGCTCAATATTGCCAGAAATACGGCAATTGATAAGGTTCGTTCTCAAGAGTTTCAAAACTCTCAGAAGAACCAAGATTTAGACACAACCATTAACACGATTGATAAACAAGAATATAGCCAGTTCGACGTTGATGCAATCGGTGTGAAAAAAGTAATTGAAAAACTAAAGCCTGAACACAGGCTTATCATTGATTTACTATACTTCCAAGGGTATACCCAAGCAGAAGTTTCAGAAGAGTTTGGTATTCCGCTAGGAACGGTCAAAACCCGAGTAAAATCGGCAATTAATCACCTCCGAGAGTACTTTGTAGAGTTTGCAACCATTTGGTTTAGCTGGATCTGGTTAAGCTAGATTTCAAGCAGTGAATACCCTTTTCAAACTAGTAAATGATGATTATAGCTCATTGATAAATAATTCAGCTCATGAATATTAACGAATATATAGAGTCGGGTATGCTAGAAAGCTACGTACTTGGCACGACAACCCCCTCGGAAGCGGTGGAGGTTGAACGATTGGCTAAAGAAAATCCAAATCTTCAATCAGAAATTAATAAGATTCAAAATACCTTGGAAGAATATGCTTTTGCTCATGCTGTCAACCCTCCTATTTATTTAAAGGAGAGTATCCGTCAGCAACTCACATTTAATAATAATATCAGACCTTTTACGCCCAAAACTCCTGTAAAAACGTTCAATAAAGTAGCAGCATCATGGGTGTTATTAGCCCTTAGTATTGCTGCTAACGTATGGTTCTGGGGTAGTTGGCAGTCTTCTGAAAATAAAGTTCTTGCCCTTGAATCCAGAAACTTACAGTTGGTTCAAGGTGAGGAAATCTTGAAGGCGAATTTCGAACAAGAAGTAGCTGTATTACAAGACCCTAATACCAAGCGTATTAACCTTGCAGGACAACCTACGTCGCCAAATGCAAAGGCAATGATTTATTGGAATACCAATACCAATGAGGTATACCTTTCTTCTCTTAAATT
Organism: Flectobacillus sp.; assembly: GCA_023255485.1. Classification (GTDB taxonomy): domain Bacteria; phylum Bacteroidota; class Bacteroidia; order Cytophagales; family Spirosomataceae; genus JALRIJ01. The sequence continues at coordinate 4,583 of JALRIJ010000127.1, read as the reverse complement.
ACCTGTAGCTCCTGCTGAGAAGCAGTACCAACTATGGGCAATTGTAGATGGTAAGCCTGTAGATGCGGGTCTAATTGAAGACACGACACATCTTCTGAAAATGAAATCATTTGGTAAAGCAGTTGCTTTTGCTATTTCTTTAGAAGCCAAAGGGGGTAGTACCACTGAAGTTGGCCCTAAAGGTACCATCTATGTGATGGGAACTGTTTAACGTACCCTCTTAAAATTTCTAAAAGCCTTTCTGAGTTCAGTACTCGGAAAGGCTTTTTTCTTGTATAAGTCTTTGATATTGACGTGAAAGCATTCCCTAAAAATCTACAACAATTTCATTGCTAATGGGGGAATCAGCGTTCTTGGTTGTCTTGTAAAGGAGGAGCAACTTTAACCGCAGTACCATCCATCTACCTATAGTGGTAAAGGAAGGTTAAAGCGAACCTTTTAAAATTTTCGCTAGTGAAATTTCGTTTAAGAATTGTACATTTGTATAACGCTTTAGTTAATAGGGTTTTTAGTCAAACAGCCCTATAACCATAAACCTCTTACAAACTTGCAACTCACAGATTCAGATATTTTACTAGCCATACAACAAGGTAACGAGCGTGTTTTTGAAGTCGTCTTCCGAAAACACTATTCGTCTTTGTGCAACTACGCCTGCGGTATCCTGAAAGATATGGATGACTCAGAAGAGATTGTTCAACATATTTTTACTAAATTGTGGGAACAACGAAATGAAATAGAAATTACCGTCTCTTTAAAGTCGTACCTGTACCGAGCTGTTCATAATACGTGTTTAAATCGGATTAAACACCTTAAAATTCAGGAAACTTATCGACAACATGTAGGTGAATTTCTGGAAACTAACCACGAGTCTGTAACCGATGTATTAGATGGAAAAGAACTTGAACTACGCATCGCTACAGCTATCGAAAAGTTGCCAGAACAATGTAGGCTTATTTTTAGAATGAGCCGTTTTGAAGAACTAAAATACCAAGAAATTGCAGATCAATTGGGACTTTCGGTGAAAACAATCGAAAATCAGATTGGAAAAGCATTAAAAATATTACGCTCAGAATTGAGCGATTATTTGCCACTATTGATTTGGCTATTACCAAGTATAGAGCTAGTACACCAAGTAGTAACAATCCCCTTTTCATAAGTACAACGAATGACAAACGATAAAGACATAGATAGCCTTCTGGCGAAATATCTTGCTGAAGAAACTGACCCACAAGAAGCAACTTTCTTGGATGAATGGTTGGATGAATCAGACGAGCATCAAAAAATATGGACTCAATCGAAACAGATTTGGGAAGGAGCAAGCTCCATTCAAACCAAACAATCTGTTGATGTAGATTGTGCCTGGAACAAGATGCGAGCTTGTCTGTTTGACAAAAAAAAGATTGATATCCAACAGGAAGATACCAACAAGCTAATTATACCTTTACCACAAAGACCGAGTATCTCCTTCAAAGCCATTACTCAACTAGCCGCTTCTATTATTTTACTTATAGGCGTTTTCCTTATTGGTTATCAGTATCTTAAAACAAGTAGCATTGCAGCTGAATCGACCCTTATTCAACTTACATCAAACCAACAGATTATCGAAAAAACTTTACCTGACGGCACCCATATTCGTTTGAATAAAAATTCAAAACTCTCTTACCCGAGCAAATTTGAGGGCAAGACTCGTGAAATAACACTAGAAGGCGAAGCTTTCTTTGACGTGCACCATAATAACGCCCAGCCTTTTATCATCCATGCTCAACAAAATGACATTCGTGTATTAGGAACATCCTTCAATGTAATCACCAATAAAGAAGGGGTACATGTAGCGGTAAAAACAGGGCGTGTTCAGTTTTCAAACGCTCAAGAACGTGTCATTCTTGTTGAAAATGAAGAAGCATCATTCTCGGTCTCTGAAAACCGTATTCTCAAAACCAGTGCACCTGTGGCTATTCAACGTAGCTTTGTTTTTGAACATACTCCTTTGAAAGAGGTTGTAAGCCAACTTTCACACGAATTTGACATGATTATATCACTAGAATCGCCGAATTTAGGGAATTGTGAATTATCAGCTAGTTTTGAGAACGAAAAAATAGAAAACATTGTTGGAGTAATTGCAGCTACGTTCAACTTGACAAGCAAGAAAACAGGCGATGGCTACGTATTCTTTGGTGAAGGATGTAAATGATAGACGTATTCATTGGCTTTTATCATCAATGAAAACGTAAACGTTACATTATACTACGAACTATTTAAACAAAGGAATTGTCCCAGCACTGCACGCTATCCATGGATACTTTTCTCCGATATGCAATCACCTTTTTACTTGGAACTTGCCTATTGGTTATCTCTAGCAGGGTTCAAGCACAATCTCCATTGCTTGAACGCCCAATAACGTTACGACTCTACGACGAAAAAATAAGCGATATTCTCGATGAAATTGCTCGTTTGGGTAATCTTAACTTCTCATATAACTCTAGTATCGTAGACGAAAATCAAATAACAGATTTAGTCCTTATCAATAGACCTATCAAAGAAGCTCTGATGCTTCTCTTTAAAGGTACTATTCAATACAAAATTAAAGGTCAATACGTCATCTTACAGAAAGCAAACTTTCCCACAAATACGTGGTTTAGCATCAGCGGAGTCATTAGTGATGAACTAAATGGTAAGAAAATTACCAATGCCAGTATTTACGATAAGAAGAGTTTAACCTCTGCTATTTCGAATACGCTAGGGTTATATAAAATCAAACTATCTCGTCGTTACTTGCCCATCAGGCTAAGTATTTCATCTTCGGGATTTTACACTGAGTATATTTGGATTCGCAATGCAACAGACTTAACCTTAAACTTTAGTCTAAAACCCATCCCAGTACGTCAAGTCAACAAGCTAATCTTACCATTTGACGATAATGATTTTCCGACCATTCAAGAAAAAACAGATACAATAATTGCACCTCAGTTACCACAAGTAACCATTATTCGTACAGAAAGAAACGATGCTGACAATAGTAATGAAGAAGTATTTCCTATTTTTATCGAAGATAATAGTCAAGTTGAAGGCTTCTGGAAAAAACTCAAAAAACAATTTGATGCCTTAATGGTTAATCGTTCACAACATATTCACGCCCAAAATGTTACAGATACCTTATATCGAAATACACAGGTTTCTATTCTACCTTTTTTAGGAACAAATAAATTGCTCTCTGGAAGTATTACGAATAATGTTTCATTAAACCTTATCGGAGGATATTCGGGTAGCGTTGAGAAATTAGAAATTGGTTTGGGACTCAACATCATCGGAAAAACGACGAAAGGATTTCAGCTAGCTGGCGTTGGTAATATCGTAGGCCAAAAGACAGGTGGCCTACAAGTCGCAGGACTTTTTAATACGAACCTTGGAAGCGTTGATGGGATTTCTATCGCAGGGGGAAGTGTTCATAGCTGGCAACAGGTAAAAGGACTTCAAGCAACGGGACTACTGAATATTATTCATAAAGATTTGACAGGAGTACAGCTATCGGGTGGTATTAACATTGCAGGAACACTTAACCAAGGAGGACAAATTGCAGGATTGGCTAATTTTGTGTTCAAAGAATCCAATGGCTTACAATTAGGTTTGCTCAATTTTGCTCATAAAGTAAGTCCTAGAGGAAAACAAATAGGCTTACTCAACATAGCAGACTCTACAGCAAGTACTCCCATTGGTTTCTTGAGTTTGGTTGGTGGAAGTGTTGGATATAAACGACTAGAAGCTTTAATTGACGAAGGACAAGGAGCTAATTTTTATTTTAAAACAGGCGTACCCAAGTTTTATAATATTTTCACACTGGGTTATAACTTTATTCGTACGAAAAACACGGTAAATCTTGGCTATGGCTTTGGACGAGCGTATAACCTAAACAGAAACTGGATGGCTAATAGTGATTTAACAGCCAGCATAATTCTTGAACAACGAGATGCAATTAGCTACAATATTGGAACGTTCTTTAAATTAGGCATTGGCTTTGAAAAACAAGCGGCTAAATATTCAAGTATCACGTTTGGCCCTCTTCTCAAAGCCCTTATTGTCGATAAAGCCAATTCGTCCTATGCTAACGGCAGACCCTTCCAACACATTCCAACTTATAGTCCTCTTCGTCACAACGACGTGTTTACTCTCTGGTTTGGTTTTGAGATGGGAATACGATTATTACAACGATAAAAAAAGGCTGTATAAAAAGTTAAAAGCAAAGGGTCAAAAGTACTTCAAGCCAACTATTATTTCATTTAATGACCTAATAATGGTTCTTAACGTTTTAACTCATATACTTTAGGCTTTTTACACAACCCCATTAAAAACACCAATTAAGTTGTTTTCAATAATTCTACTTCAAAAATCAAGGTTGCTCCTCCTGGAATATCTCTACCTGCTCCACGTTCACCATAAGCTAAGTGATGAGGTAAAAATAATTTGTATTTACTTCCAGTTGGCATCAATTGTAACCCTTCTGTCCAACCTGTAATTACTTGATTTAGACCAAAACTGATTGGTTCGTTACGTAATACGCTACTGTCAAAAACAACACCATCAATTGT
>JALRIJ010000126.1 GCA_023255485.1 Flectobacillus sp. | reverse complement strand
CACCCCACAAATAAAGGCCGATGGTAATTTAAACAATAAAAATCGGTTAAAATTAGCTGTTGTAAGTTTCATTGACTTGGATTTTAAATATAATCGAAAAATTAAAATGTACATAAAAATAAAATGAAATATACATTTTTTCAAGCACAAACACAAAAGCCAGTACCTCACAGTACTGGCTTTTAAATTCAATTTAAACACCATTTAACCCACATTTAAACTAAACTTAACCGCTTCACCCGCTAATAACTGCTGTGTGGCTTCAAGATTGTTCTCATACACATGAACATTGCCCAGGAACAAAGTAATAGATTTCAATGGTAGATTAATCTTTTTACTTATCAAGTACAAGTGATAAATATCTGAAGGCAAACCTAAGTTAGCATCACTCGAACGCTGGTAAGCACTTATAACTACTTTTCCTTTCTCTATCTGAAACTGTATAAGGCTAAGACACGGCTGTTGGTTGCTCTCAGTGTTGTTAGAACCCAGAAACAACACATAATTCTTTGACGAACGTTTCTCTTTGTTGATGCGCTCAATCAATTTTGGCAGCTGCTCAAAGTAGGTTGGGTAACTATTTACTAAAATAGGACCACAATAATCCCACCAGGTGACGCCTATTTCACGATAAGCCTCTGTAGAGCGTTCGCCTTGCATAAACAATAATAATTCATCCTTGAGCTTCTTTTTAGCCACAGTGTGACCTTCAAATAAGTCTAGCAAGTCAATTGGCTTTAATACAAGCTCCTGATTAAGTAAATAGGTTATATTTCCTTTTTTGTTTTTTTGAACTTTACCTTTAGTGGTAATTTTATTCAAAATTTGGTGATATTTATTCATATTTATAAAGCATAATATCTGTATAGCTAGCATTAAAATTAACCGAAGCGTTCATTGTGGCCGTTTCAGCTCCTTTAAACGGATTAGACATTGGGGTTTTAGTTTCAATCCATTCACACAGCTCAATAATAGACGATTTGTTTGAAGTAAAATAAAAGTATTTTGTACCGTCGAGAACTTGTAAGACGTCCAAATAGTCCTTTAGTTTCCAATAGCTTTTATACGTTCCGACATCGGTAGACAAATACGGTGGATCAACCAAGAAAACCACATTTGGCAAATCTTTATACTTTGTGAACAACTCTTTATAACACAAACTAACCACTTCTAAGCCGTCCAGATAACCCGTAGCATCATAATTAGACAAACGCACACAATTGTACAATGTTTCTTTTTTTAATTGTTCCAAATTCAGCACATACTTCATGCTGAACAATATCGAACTAGACAAAGTAATATAATCAACATAACCGGATTTGCTTTCTTCATTAGCAACGCGCTCTAATATCATTTTTTTGACATTCTCAGGCACTTTTTTATCTTTTGGTACGTTTGTCAGGATTTGGCGAATATCAGCGATTAGAGCATTGGTTTTGTCAATATTTAACAAACGCTCTCTATAATTGTCATAATCATTATAAACAACTGTAGCCTGTGGAAAAATTGATTTAACCGTGTGACTCAACAAACCACTACCTCCAAATAAATCAACATAAATAGCTGTAGGTGAATACCCTTTTAATGCAGGTTTAAACTGCTTCAAAAACTTTCGTTTTTGCCCCATAAACGGCAACGGTGCCGTTGTGTAATTTCTCATTCTTCGTTTCTATTTAATAATTAATATTCTATATTTGCACCTCTCACCCCATGACACAACAAAGCCCAAGAACTAGAGAAGACATAGATATGTCCTCCGTAGCTCTTGGGCTCGTGTTTAAAATTGGGGTGAGATACTTTTTTAAAGCGGAGGACTATTTTTATCCCGTCATCTCGAGCCTGTCGAGAGGCCGTCCTCCTAGGGAACTACTTCAAAAAGCTTTCAATTGCTTCATCTGTCATTATAGACGCGGCACAATGCCCGCCTTGTTTCCACTTGGTAAAGTCGATAGCATCAATTAATATTGAGACCGTCCAACCCAACCAGTTAAGTGATTTTTCTGCTCGTTTCTTGCCGAAAACACTAGACAAGGTTTCGCCAAACCTCCCAAACTGATAACCTCCTTTAGATAGGCAGCTATTCCAAAAGGTTGGGAATAAGTTATTGGCAAAAACATCGACTTTAAAGGCTTTTTTAAACTTCCTTTTAGCCGTGGTTTTAAACCACTTTCTATTTTTTACATCAATAACCAAGACGGTAATTTCATCAAGGATATAGACGAACACAAACAAGATTAGTGCTATTATGGAGAGAAAGAAGCCCATACTACTGTAAATTCATTAAGATTAATTCCTTAACCGTCATTGGTTCAAAACCGTAAACCTCATTGTTTAATACCGCCAATATCGATGGCTCAGTTTCGGCATTGATTGCTGAAACAAAACCGTCTTTTACTCCGGTTCTTAAATAACCGTTGTATTCATTACCGTATCTAGCATAAAGCAAGGCATACAATTGAGGATTTTTAGCCTGTAAATAACTATCCGCTTTGTAGCGTTCGTCTTTTAGGATTTCAATCATTTTTTGAGAGGAAAAGCCTGTAACTGTTTCCGTTCCATCAGCAAGAAATACAGGTTCAAGATTGAAATAGTATGCTTGCATTTCCTTGGTAACGGCTATTTCACCAGCCCAATCGAGCCAATTCATTGATTTTTTGAAACCTAACCAAGTATCAGGATAAGTAACCCCGTTATACTCATAATCTCCTGTTATCTTACTGTACTCAATGCGTACCGCTTCTTTCTTATTTTGGTAATAATAAGATTTTGAGACTTTTTCTCCTTTCATGTTGTAAATTGGCTCTCGCTCGTTTAACCATGAAATATTAGAAAAGTCCTTATCAGTTAAGGTATTAAGATTAATACCCTGTTGTTCTATGATATAATTTATTACTAATTCTGCTGCCATATTATTAAGTTGCTAGTTCAATGTATTTTATACTTGTTGCGTCACAAGATTTTACCCGAAAAGAAAGATTCATGTTTTCTGTGAAAATCGCCCCTAACGTTGATACGAGGACGTCGTTTTTGTAGGCGTAAAAAATCCCTCCAATCCAGTCAAGCCTAATAGTAAAGGTTTTATTAAGCAAATCAGTATCATATAAAAATTGAAAATACGTGTTGTTAAAGAAATAATACCTTTTCGGGTTGCTATAACCCTGCGCTCTTAGTAATATGCTATACTTCAAAGTATTGTCCGAAATATTACGCATTTCGAAAAAATTATCATCTCCGCTATTGGGTATAACACCATACGGGCTTTTAGCGAACGTAAAATATATCCTGAAATTTTTGGTATAGTCTATAACCTGATTCCACTTTGCAACACCAACACTGTTGAAAGTTTGAACTTGTACATCATCATCATCTGTATTTACAGGCTATTTTATTGTCCAATTGGCATCAACTGGAGAATAAACAGTACCTAAAACAATAACCAAAGCAGCTGCATAAGTCACAGATAGTCCATTATTTAAAGTAACGGCAAAAGAACCTTGAGCAGCTCCCGTGGTCACATTAACCCTTACCTCATTATCACTAATAAATGTCACGTAATTAACTGTTTGCCCAACTATTGAAACTGTCATTGTCGGGGTAAAAAACGATCCTTTTATAGTAAAATCAGTAGTTACAGACGGTAATGTGCTGTCAGGAATTAAAACTTCCATATATGGAGCCGGCATAGTTGCCATAGAATACAGTTTTAAATTACCTGAGGCATCAGTACTAAGCACTTTATTAGTTGCCAATTGTCCATCATTTCGAGTGCTTGGGTAATTAGAGAGCTTAATATCTTTACTCATCCACAAAGTACAATCTTCAACATCGGCTGTTGTAATAGCCGGTTGTCCGGCTCCAAAACTTCGACCACGAAGTAGAATTTTAAAAATACGTCCTGTGTCGCTTAATTGATACTCTACCGTTTCGTTAGCTGCTACATTCAATACTACTCCCAAAGCATTAATGTAAGCAACAAATCCAGCAGCATCTTGTGTGCTTAATGAAGCGGAGGTAATGGTTTTAACCGTCGTTACCATCGTACTCATTTTACCGTTTACAGTTGTAGTCAAAGCATCAATCAAAGCTTTTAAACTCTTACCCATTTCAGCAGTAAGTGCCTTGGTTATTCCACCCGTGGTCAGGTCGTTTACTAAAATAGTTTCAAGCGAAGTTTGGATAGTTTCAATAGCATCCACTAGCTCCTGAACGTTGTCCAAATTCACATTATCAGAAGTTAAAATCAAGTTGATAGCATCTATTTGACCTTTTAACGTTTTAACCGTCTCAGCACTGGCCAAAGCCGTAGAACCACCCGTAACCAAGTCGTTAACGATATTCAGATACTCAGCTGCCAATTTGGTAAATTCATCCAATGGAGCATAACCACCTTGTGCCCCTTTGTCGGTTAAACTTTGCTTTAAATCAAACAATGCCTGGTGCGCATCCGCAGCCGTTTTATGCGCGTTAAATTGAGCGTTTTCAGTTTTAGCCGCCAAAGTGGTCGTAAGGTTAGAAACCGCACTTTGCGGGATTGCTTCGTCTTTATGCCTAAAGCTTCCCCAAGTTGCCCAAAATTGTGCTTGTGTGGGCTTCTTGCCCGTCATGAACCAATTGTATATTTCTGTTAATGATGCCATAATAATTGCGAGGAACGAAGTAATCTCATTCCGTTTTTAAATTAATACTATCCTATGTATTCAATAAACAAAACCACTCGGTAAGGATTCATCAATGAAAATTGTTGTCCACCACCAGCTGACGTTGTTTGCTTATCTTCAAAATATCCTGCGGCTTCTCCTCCAGAACCTGAGTTTGAGCCAGACTGAACATACGCTCTAAAGCCATGAGTATGCGATGGAATTTCATTTATAGAAAGCGTTTTGTTTTTTGCCCCGCCAATTTCTCCAATTTCGTCAAACTCACTTTGAATAGGGTCTAAACCTACTGGAATTCGGCCGCGCCAGTTAAGCACTTCTTGCCAACCCGCTGGAATTTGGTTTGCGGGTTTGTTCCATAGCACCATTCCGCCACCTGCTTGGAAAACGGCGCTCTTTTCCTCAAGGATTTCCAAGCGTGCCATCATTGTAGCCATTGGATCAACTCTTTTAAAATCAGCCCAAGGCCATGAAATGTCAGCAGTTCCAAAAGTCGCATAACGTATCGTGTGGACCTGCTTAACTACGCCATTTTTAAAACCACGATTTACCGCTTCCTCTACGATAATTACCGCCGAGTTAGCATCGAAAGTGCCCCCTTTAAATTCGTACAATTCACCCTCAATATAAACGAATCCGTCACCTACATTTGTTCCCGCTACTGCACAGCCTGAAACAATAGTAAGGTTACCCGCCAAAGCTCCAAGCGAATTAAAAATAGAATAAGCCGTTTGAAGCTCTTGAAGCCTTTCGGTTTTAAGCGGATAACCGCCCGTTTGATTAAAATTTGATTTATTCATCTATTAAAATGCTATATCGTTTACCACCTGCTTTATAAAATTCAATATGAGCTCGTAGCCCGTCAATTTGTGTATTGTATATTTCTTCAGGTACGTAGACTATAAAGTCAAGCCCCGTGTCCGCCGTTTCGCTTTCAGTTCTAAGCCAAATTGTGTCCTCTTCCACCTCCGTGTCTAACCAAATGTCCTGTTCCTCAGCTTCAGTAAAAATATATTGCGTGTCATACAGCAAGCCGTTACCTATGTATATGCGCCTATCAACCGGGTCAAACTTATCATTGAGAGAGCCTCTTAAGTAACATATTTGTCCCGTGTGCTCTAGCTTGTAAATATTCTCTTTTCGCCAGTTGTACCATTTGTAATAAAGGCTTTCTAATGGAGCGACTAATGCTCGTACATACCCTAAAAGAAATGGCCTTCTTAAAAATGTTGGTAATAGATAAATAACCAACTTATCCCAATTAACATCAAACCTCATAAGTAATGTTATCAAACGTTACAATCTCGAAATAACCGCTTTCAGCAATCTTTGAAATAGATATTGGTTGAGCAACACCATAACCATTTAAAGCTGGGTCTATCCATGCACTCGAAGCGCTTAATACAGTAGCATCCTTAACACCTGGCACCAATTGAAGTTTATCAACTAAGGCCGATAACCTCAACTCACCATTAAAATCGAGTTCTTTCATAAACTCCTGTAAAGCCTCTACAACTGGATAGTTACCTTCCTGTTTACTCATACCTTGTTCATTCAATACTAAGGGATCACGTTTAATTTGTAAATTCAAATACAACTGATCCGCTTTATAATTAATAATGGTAACTTGAACACCGGCAACTCTAATTTCATTGATATAGGCTTCAATTGCTTCAACTTGTGCGGGGTCGTCAAAGTCGGTTAATACGCCGTCGGTTTCACCCGCTATTTTTAGGATTACGCGGCTACTGTCCTGTGCCTCATTGACTGCTGAATATTTGATGATTTTTGAAGTTTCTATTTCTTCATCAGTAGCACCGGTAACATCAAAAACATCCGTATCCTGGATTAAGTCAAAACCATACTGAAAGTCGAGTGCTTTTGTACGGTACCAAGCCAAAGTTCCTGCTTTTTGATTCGCTAATTTTTCGTTTATTTCTGCCGTGTGCTGATCAAAAAAAGTTTCATGAAGCCATATAGAATAAGCAACTACATAAATCATTAAGCGATAAATTGCCACCTTACTAGCTGAATTCAGCATTACTAAATTTTCATTCGCTGAGATCGAGGCAAAGATTTCATTTTGTATTGTCGTAAGTTGTCTAGCCATGTTATCCTACTATAAATGTTGTTCCTATTGCCATTGTTCCTATTCCTAGTGTTGGGCTTATCACTTCTAAACTGTCTATCGTAATACCTGTAGAGGGAGTCACTTTTTTACTTTCTAAAAAAAGAATTTCTTTATTATGAATATCTAATTCAGCTGGAATGATCAACTCTTCAGTAGGAACTGGATCATCAGTAACAGCCCTATTGTTAGCCATAGCAATTGCAAAAGCATTTATTGCGCTTCCTGTATATTGTATTGAAATGTCTAACCACGTTTGTAATACTAATGCTGTTGCCATAATTATTGATCATAACTAGCATCAATTTGAATACTCAAATCATCTGCTATTTGTATTTTATTTACTTTCATTCCATCGGTAGTGAATTCGGTTCTTATTTCCCTAGCGAAATTATCCGGCTCATGATCTTCTAAATATCTTCTAGCTCCAACACCTCGCATCGGTACTTCTTTAAATTCTCCCTTTTCACTATATATTAAAATCTTTTGATGTTGAGCTGTGCTTTCATTAACAACAAAATCACCGTCAACAATCATCAAATCAAAATCATCGTCCAGTAATATATCTTTAGGCATCGTCTTGTTTTTACGTTACACTTCCAGTACCAGTTCCGGTGTGGCTTGTGGCTGTTCCTGTTGTACTCACATTTACGCTAACTGTACCTGACTTTACAAACGCATCCATTGCATCAGCCATGCCCTGAGCTATGCGATTGATGGAGTCAGTTGCGCTTTCCTCCTCATCCTGTTCGGCTGTGAGTAAAGCCACAATAGCATCCTTTAAAGCTGCTTTGTTTAAACTCATTTTAAAAGGGTTTTAAACTTTGTTCTAATAGCCTCAAATTCGGAGGCATTGACCAGTTTTATTGTGGGACCTACATTTGTTGTAAAAACCATTTTACTGATAGCTTCAAATAAATCATCAATTAAACCCGCTAAATTTTCGCCACCTGCTGAAATTTGTACCTTATCTGTCAACTCAACAATAGTATCACCAACATAATAACCTACCTTAATCACTTCATCAGCTGCAACAACCATCCAATCATCATCATCTTCAACCCGAACAGCCAAAACATACGTTCCGATTTTTGGTACCAGGATAAAACTCTTTTTACCTGAAAGAACCGGGCGAAGTCGCACATCAAAAAACTCCTGTCCGTCTTCATCAACTAACACACAAATTGCCTTTTCTTCATCTACTGATTTCACCTTTGCAATGTTGCTTACTGCTGGGCCATGTAACTTAGCCATGTTTTTGAAAGCTTCTCTTATTTGTTCCGGTGTCGCCATAAATAATTACATTCCGCTTTCCCCTTTAGGGGTTAGGGGCTGTTATAAATCCTAATTGTATTTTTTGCCTGCCGCCACGAGTTCCAAACTCTCCGTCAATGCTTTCAATAAAGAAACTACCTGATTTTTCAGGGTATTTGTACCCGTCTATTTCTGCTATATCACCTTTATTGGCTGCTGGTTCCAGAAAGGCTGTTATGCTTCCCTCGTAACCGTTATAATTACTTTTTGTTTGTAAGCGATTGGCAATTTGTTTTAATAAATTGGCAGGAATACCCGCTTTTATTTTTAAAGCCTTTTCGTTGCTGTATTTATCTGCATCCGATTTAGTTCGTTTTACCTCTCCTTGGCCGTCTTTCTCTTGGATCACAATTCGAACATTCTTATCGACAATTCTTTTCTTAAAATCATCGTCTTCAACTGTGTTCCAACCTAACCGAAGTTTAATCGTATTACCTTTTTTACCAAATTGAGTACCAACAAACAACTCGTTAAAATTGAAATAAACAGCTAAATGACATTCCTTTTTTAACCATTCCAAAACCTGTATTCCTGTCGCATTTTTAAATCGTACATTCTGTAAAGGAATGTTTGGAATATCAGCTGACAATAGTATTTCAGTTCCGGCGCATACATCAGTCAAAAGTTGCTTAACGGTTACACTTTGATAGCTTTTATTAAATATGATGTCATACAATAAATAGCTATAACCTTCACACTCAATCTTAACAGGAATCCCCATGTTTACACGTTTGATAAATCCCTCAAAGCGTTTCACATTGTTACCATCATAACCTAATAAAATGCTTATTTTGTCATTTTCCTTAAAGGCATACTCTTTGCGTTCGTCCGGTTCTTGCCTGTCTTCTGTTATTGTTTTAACATTTTTTAGATATTTAATCCTGGGCAACTCAATTGTACAGGTGTCAGTGAAACTGTTTACATCCGTTCGCCATGTTACTTTTGAGGGTTTCACATTTG
>JALRIJ010000125.1 GCA_023255485.1 Flectobacillus sp. | reverse complement strand
AGCCTACCAAGCGTATTAAACTACCAAATCACTGCACGTTTGTCAGCAGGTAGGTACATTTTATTTTTATCACTAACATTGAAGGCTTTGTAGAAAGGTTCAAAGTTCATCAAAGGGCCGTTGATACGGAATACTTCGGGCGAATGCGGGTCGGTATTCAAACGTACTCGCATCGACTCCTCACGGTCTTTGATTCTCCAAACTTGAGCCCAACTCATAAAGAAACGTTGGTCTGGCGTAAATCCGTCAATTTTCTCGTTTGACTTTCCTTGTTCCGTCAATTTAAAGGCTTCATAAGCAAGGGTAATACCTCCCAAATCGGCTAAATTTTCACCTAATGTCAACTGTCCATTTACGTGTACATTGCCAAATAAAGTGAAGTTATTATACTGATTTACGACCATTTGAGCCTTAGCATTAAACTTCTTGGCATCTTCTTCTTTCCACCAGTCTTTTAAATTTCCGTCGGCATCGTACTGGCGACCTTGATCGTCAAATAAGTGCGTCAATTCATGTCCGATAACACCACCAATTCCACCATAATTAATGGCATCGTCGGCATTATTATCGAAGAAAGGAAACTGTAAAATTCCTGCTGGGAAAACGATTTCGTTAAACGACGGATTGGCATAAGCATTTACCGTTGGAGGAGTCATTCCCCATTCCGTTTTATCGACAGGTTTGGTCAATTTCTCCAACATTTCCTTCGTCGCATGACGGTTTGCCGATAGCACATTGGCATAATAGGTAGCACGGTTGATGGTTACATCATCAAAGTTTTTCCATTTATCAGGATAGCCAATTTTATTGATAATCTTATCGAATTTCACCAAGGCTTTAGCTTTTGTTTCCTTCGACATCCAATCTAATTTCTCGATACGGCTACGATACACTTTTTGCAAGTTCGTTACCAAGGTCAACATACGTTCTTTGGCTTCGGGCGTAAAATGTTTTTGCACCCAAATTTGTCCTAACAACTCCCCTAGATTCGAATCTACTTGGTTCGCCATTTTTTTCCAACGTTCCGATTCTACTTGCTGACCATTTAGCACTTTCCCATAAAATTCAAATCGAGCCGTTCTAAAAGCCTTCGTCAGATAAGGAGAAGCAGCATTTAAGACATTGATTTTCTCACGGTTCTTAACCACCTCAATAGGAGTAGTTGCCAATAATTTACCCATTGCGGTATAATACTCAGGCTGTCCCATCAACACTGAATCCGTTTTCACCTTCATTTTTTGAAGGAAAGAAGCCCAGTCCATCGAATACACTTTTGCCAAATCTGCAATCGCATATTTATGGTAATTTTTAATCGGGTCACGCAATTCAACAGGCGTTTTATGCGATGCTGATAAAGCCTTTTCAAAAGCCAATACCTCTTGAGCTTGTTTAGCCGCTAACGTCGCTTCTACCCCCGACAGTTTCAAGAGCGTCGTGATGTAAGTTAAATAGGCTTCTCGTACCTTTTTTGTACTAGGTTCATCGCTCGTATAGTAGCTTTTTTCGGGAAGCCCCAAGCCACCTTGCGAAAAGTTAATGCGGTTCTTGGTCGAATTTTTATCGTCTGCTCCCACATAAAAGCTAAACAAAGCCCCGCCTAAATTATCTTGATCAGCCGCCACATAATCCAAATAGGCCTGTGGTGTTTTGATAGCCTCAATTGTCTTCAAAGTAGGTAACACAGGACTTATTCCTGCCTTTTCGATGGCAAGAGTATCCATTCCTGAAGCATAAAAATCCCCTACTTTTTGTTCAGCAGAACCTTCAGAAGCACTTTTGGCAGCTAACTCTTCTAAGATAGCTTTCGTTTTCTTCTGATTTTCTTCATTGAGCGTGTAAAAAGAACCCCACCCCGACTGGTCGTCAGGAATTTTGGTATTTTTCAACCAAGTACCATTGGCATACTGAGCAAAATCATCCGCAGGATTAGCGGTCGTATCCATCCCTGCTTTATCCAGAAACGAAGCACGAACAGCTTCCTCTGAATGCTTTGAACTACAATTGGCAAGCAGTACGACAGCCGCCAACGAAAGTGATAATTGTTTTAGATTCATTTATTGATGATGTTTAACGAAAAAGATACATAAACCTGTCTTTTAATACTTGGCTCTAAGATAAGTAAATTCATGGTAAGAAGCTTTGTCCGAATAGCATTTAAGCTTTTTTAACACTTCGCCAAAGCGTTAATCCAACAGGAATAAGAAGGAAGTTTTTATTTGGACATAATAAATTTCGTATAAAACTGATTTATTCCTATTTTTGTCAATATTGAATTTATTAAATGCTATTTTCATGCCACTAACAGAATTTATTTCGGTTCATGTTTTATGAGAATAGCTTGCAACTAGTATGAAAGAATACGGCACGAATGTCCAGAAATTAGTAGAATATATTCTCTTGATTGATGATAGAGAAAAACGCACTAAATATGCGTATCTCTTGGTTGAACTGATGCGTCAGGTACACCCCAATATGAGAGACAACCAAGATTACTCCAATAAACTTTGGGACGACTTATACATTTTATCCAATTTCAAATTGGATGTAGATAGCCCGTTTCCTCCTCCTTCTCCTGATGCTGTTGGAAAGCGTCCTAAAAGTGTTCCTTATAACTTACATAACCTCAAATTTCGTTATTATGGACGCAATGTGGAGTTATTGATTCTTCGTGCCATCTCAGAGCCTAACGAAGAAGAAAAGCGCATTTTAGTAGCCCATATTGCTCGCTTAATGAAAACGTTCTACCAAAACTGGAATAAAGAGGTAGTTGATGACAATGTAATTTGGGGACATATCCTTGAAATGTCAGAAAACCTATTGGCAAAAACCGTAGAATCCATTTCAGGCAATTCGTCGTTAGGTAATTTGCGTAACAATAAGAGTAATAATACAAGTGTGAGCAGACCTAATAATGGTCGTAGTATGCCGAACAATAATAACAACAATAGAAACGACAATCGTTCTTCTAACGGCAATAATAATAATCGCAATAATACAAACGGCGGTCGTAATAACGACAATCGTAACAACAATAACCGTAATAACAACGGTAATTGGAGATAAATTAAGAGTATTCACGACTAACATCAATTCCTAAAACGAGATAAATGGCATCTTTTAAAGTAACAGGTGGACGTCACCTAAAAGGCGAACTAATTCCTCAAGGAGCAAAAAACGAAGCGTTACAAATTCTGTGTGCAGTAGTATTAACGAAAGAACCTGTAACGATTCATAACATTCCTAACATTCGTGATGTAAACCAACTTATTGATTTGTTGGGAGACATGGGCGTTCGTTGTACTCGTTTGAGTGATTCTTCGATCAAGTTTGATGCCTCAGAGGTGAATATGGATTATTTAAACTCTGAAACATACAAGAAAAAAGCGGCAGCGTTACGTGGTTCTGTGATGCTACTAGGGCCAACGTTGGCTCGTTTCAAAAAAGGACGTATTCCTTCACCAGGTGGTGATAAAATTGGCCGTCGTCGTTTAGATACCCACTTCTTTGGTTTCATGAAATTAGGTGCTAAATTCAATTATAGCCAAGAAGAAGGTGGTATTTATGAAGTAGATGCGTCCTCGTTAAAAGGAGCTTATATGTTGCTAGACGAAGCTTCGGTGACAGGTACAGCAAACATTTTGATGGCTGCAGTTTTAGCAGAAGGAACGACTACCATTTACAATGCAGCTTGCGAGCCTTATTTACAGCAACTTTGTAAAATGTTGAACCGTATGGGAGCGAAAATCTCTGGTATTGGTTCAAATATGCTAATCATTGAGGGTGTTACTGAACTATTCGGAACAGAACATACCATGCTTCCAGACATGATTGAAATTGGTTCATTCATTGGTTTGGCAGCGATGACACAGTCTGAAATCACCATCAAAAACTGTGCAATTCCTGAATTGGGAATCATTCCACAAGTGTTCCAAAAATTAGGAATTAAGCTAGAGTTTAGAGGAGACGATATTTTCATTCCTGCTCAAGAAAACTACGAATTAGAGACTTTTATTGATGGCTCGATGTTAACGGTATCTGACCATCCGTGGCCAGGTTTTACTCCTGACTTGTTGAGTATTGTATTGGTAACAGCAATTCAAGCCAAAGGAACGGTATTGATTCACCAGAAAATGTTTGAAAGCCGTTTGTTCTTTGTAGATAAATTAATCGAAATGGGAGCTCAAATTATCCTTTGTGACCCACACCGTGCAACAGTGGTAGGATTAAACCGTCAACAACAATTAAGAGGAATTCGTATGACTTCACCAGATATTCGTGCGGGCGTTTCCTTACTAATTGCAGCATTATCAGCTAAAGGTACTTCAATCATCGAAAACATCGAACAAATTGATAGAGGCTATCAAAACATTGATACTCGTTTAAATGCAATCGGAGCTGAAATTGTACGATTATAACAAATAATAGGATGTATACTTGTTATTAAAGAGAAAATAATATATTTTTACATATAATGGCAAATCGTAGAACAATTTCCAATCTGTTCGTTGACATCCTTTCAAAATACGACTAACGATATTCATTGTATGCGTGTTGAGTATTACTCCTTATCATACAAAAAGTATTATAATACATAGCTCTATAGAGCCAATATAATCCAAACACCTATAAATTTTGTTGAACGACAAATTTATAGGTGTTTTTTATTCCAATGTCCCCTAATTAAGATTATGAAAACAAAACAATCATCTCAAAAGAAGGTGGTACTACCAGTCAGTACCAACGAATTATTAATTCCCCCAAAACGAAAAGTGGTTCCCTGTCCAGAAGGTCGCATTGAAGCCTTCCCTTGGGCAAATGACCCTATGCGAGGGAAACTCCAATTTTATCCAAACGAAAAATGGCAAGAACTTGAAATCGAAGGAAAACATTACTTTCGCTATTCAGTATCCAACTTTGGAAGAGTGGTGAGCTTTACCGAGCAAGTGCGTGATGGGAAATTAGTAAAACCCATTTGGAAAGTAATGCACAAAGGTCATAAAACTGGCTTTTGGTTACTTAATTTAAAAACAAAAGTGTTGAATGAAAAAGGCGAATATGTCACCAAAGCATATCGCAAATACATTCATAAGCTTGTTGCAGAGTTCTTTGTTCCTAATGATGACCCAATCAATAATACGTTTGTTAAACACATCGATGATGACCGAGACAACAACACGTATTTAAATTTAAAATGGGTACCTCGTAGGGATATTTTATCGCCCGAATTTTTGGAGGGAGCATCGCCAGGTAAGCTTGTAAAAGGCCCAAAATTGACTATTGAGACAGCTACTTTGCTAAAACGAAAAATCTTTGAAGGCAAAACCCGTCAACGAATTTTAGCTAAACAATTTGGTGTTTCAGAAATGGCAATTACACGAATGAAACGTGGTGAAAACTGGGGTAGTATTGTCATTGATATCCCCTTGCAAGCTCCCAAGGGCAGAAAAAAGAAGAAAAGTGAAGAGTAGTAGTACTTCTCACGCATTAACCATTTTTAGGCAGTATTAAAAATATGAGTATCGAGTGCATAGTCTATCGATACTCATAATCTCTTCAATCATCGGTCTGTTAAGAAACCGTTCTTGTCAAATATAAACCATAATCTGTTTGTCTAGCATCGTATTCATCTTGCATCAAAGGCGATGTTAGCATAAAATCTGCAGAAGCACGATTACAAGCCATTGGAATATTCCAAACAACCCCCAAACGCAATAATGCCTTGATATCTGGATCATGAGGCTGAGAAGCCATAGGATCCCAGAAAAAGATAATAATATCAATACGTCCTTCTGCCACCGCAGCTCCTATTTGCTGATCTCCTCCAAGAGGGCCACTTAGAAACTTCGTTACTGGTCTATCAATAGCTTCTTCAATCAACTTTCCAGTTGTGCCTGTGGCAAACAGTTCATGACGAGACAGTTCTCCTCTATTATAGTAAGCCCAATCAATTAATTCTGCTTTTTTGTTATCGTGTGCAATAAGAGCAATTCTTTTGCGAGGTAATAATGTTCTGTTGTGTGACATGTTGTTATATACTCATTAATTTCAAAAGTGAAATTACAAAAGTTCATATTCTAAACATAGTCCCTACTCCAAATTGGTCCGATGAATTTTCTTTCTAATTCTGCTCAAGCTTTCTGGATGAATACCCAAGTAGGTAGCCAAATCTTTCACAGGCACATTCTGAGCAATTTCAGGATGTCTCCTAAGCATCAATAAATAGTTTTCTTCTGCCGACAAACTCAATAAAGACATTTCTCGCTTTAACTTATTAGCATATAAAATTTCAACGGCAAGACGCCCCATCCGTTCACTATTTTTGGATACAGCATGAAAAGCCTCCACATCATCTCGATGAATTTGCAGGTATTTTACAGGAGTAATCGCTTGAATGGTTAAAGCTGATGCTCGTCTGGTTTGAAAAGAAATAAAAGAGCAAACTAGCTGATTGGGAAAACCAAAATCAACACATATTTCTCGTTTTTCTCCTTGAAAAAAGACACGTACAACTCCTTCTACAACGAAATAGATGTAGTTTTCCACCTCTCCTTCATTTAGAATAATCCCTTTTTTAGGAATTTCTCTATATTCAATTTTTTGCTGGTAATAGTCAAGCTCTTCAGGTAGAAACTGTACAAATCGTAAAGCTTGATCTTTAAAGATATCAAAAGGTGCTCTCATGTTGCAATTGTTTTACAGTGGCGAATTATTGTTTTAACTAAAAGCCCATACCTTTGTATGCTAAAGTACATACGAGGATATATAAGCTTCGGGTTTTAAGGATTATCTGAGTATTATAACTACTTTTTGAATATGACGTAAATTTATTGAAGAAGTAACTCGCAAAAAAACATTATTTAAAATTGACATTTATCAATACATAAAGATATTTTTGTTAAAATAACGTCAACATCTAAGATTAGAGATAAATACCATTATACTCATTAAAGTAGTGGTATTCCTCATTAATGAAGAAGGCTAGCCTCTAAAAATAAACTGCTGGGAAGTAAGTTGAATTGTTTTATAGTAAGGATATTACAATTCTTAAAATTTACGGATAAGCAAACTTATAGCAAAATATATACGAGATACTACCTTGATGTATTTTTTTATGAAAAAAAAATAAAAAACTAACAAATGTTATTTTTATTTTCATTTTTTATCTTGTTTTCTATTATTTAACCTATTACAACAATTTACCAATTAAGTATTTTCTACTAATCTAGCGATAAAAATTATCCTAGAACTGTCCAAATTAATCATTATAATTGCCCTTTAAACATCCAATTGCTACGCAAACAAGACTCAACTTTTATCAATAAAACTAACATAATTCAACAACAACTAACACATGATTCCATTTACTAATTTAAAGAGTGATATTATCTCTACTGTTAAACTAGCTCTACCAATTATTACAGGACAAGTAGGTGTAATGCTCATGGGCTTTACGGATACCCTTCAGGTGGGGCAAATGGCTCATGGAGGAGTTGAAGCTCTCGCAGCCTCTGCTGATGCTAATGGTATTTATATCAACGTTGCTATTATTGGATATATCTGCTTACAGATTGTATCACCTATGATTGCCAAAACACTTGCATCTAACAGACAACAAGAAACAAATGAATTACTTTTAGCCAGCTGCTTAGTCGCTAGCTTACTAAGTGTTATTTGTGGAAGCATTATCTGGCAAATTGGTCAACATCTAGAATTATTGAAGCAACCTATCGAAATCAGAGGTATTACGCAGTCATTCTTAGGATATATCACCCTGTCTATTTTCCCTTCATTCATATTTTCAGCCTTTAAAGGTGTCACGGATGGCTTATCTAGAACCAAAATTGGCATGAATATCACCTTACTAGCCTTAGTACTTAATATTGCTTTAAATCATGTATTGATTAATGGGATTTGGATTTTCCCTGAAATGGGACTAAACGGTGCTGGCCTATCCACCCTTATTAGCCGTATCTTCATGGCAGCTTGTATTATTGCATACACATTTTTCCAAACTAATATTCGTATTAAACTCCATTCATTTCAACAATCACTTTCAAAACTTATCGAAATCCTACGTCTAGGAATTCCAAGTGGACTACAAGGCTTTATCGAAATTGCGGCCTTTTATGGTGCCGTAGTTATGATGGGATGGATTGGAGTACAGCACAAAGCAGCTCACCAAGTAGCAATTAATTTAGTCGCATTAACTTATATGGCTTCTACAGGAATCGCCGCTGCAGGTGGAATCAGAGTTGGTACTGCAATGGGAGAAAAAAGTAAAGAAGGAATTTTCCGAGCGGGAACCGCTGCCCTTCTTGTAGTTATCTCATTCATGGCAGTATGTGCTGTACTCTTCATTTCCTTTAATGAATGGCTGGCTAGCTATGTTAATAACAAGGCTGTCGTACTCCTTGCTGCTCAATTAATTATTTGGGGAGGACTTTTTCAAATTTTTGACGGTATCCAAGCAGTAAGTCTTGGTATTTTAAGAGGGATTTCGGATGTCAATATTCCTACGGGTATCACCATCATTGCTTATTGGATTGTTGGACTACCTGTATCGTACTTATTAGCATTCCCATTTCATCTACAACATATCGGCATCTGGATAGGACTTACAGCTGGATTATTTGTGTCTGCTATCCTATTAAGCTGGCGTTTTTATAGTAAAGTAAAACGATTAGTGCTCTAGTATAACCCGATTTTTGCTTTGATTTGATAGCTACTAAATACCTTTATTTAGTAGCTATAGAAGCAAAAAAATAAGGACAGGAGAAACTCCCGCCCTTATCTGTTTAACCTCTAAACCTATTTAACTATGAAAATTATTACAAATGTAGGTTAAAATATGTTCTTACCTACACTTTGAGCATCTTTTTTATCTATTTTTTGATAAACGACTGTTTTTAAGTGATAACCTCTGAAAAATACATGTATATACATACATTTTTCTCTATCTCGTTTTTCTGCTTTATAATTCTTTTTAAAAGAATTTCATCTAACAACAACTTTCACCAATCATCTCTCCAAAAATAGCTTTAACATAAAAAGAGGTGTCTCTAACAGAAACACCCTTTCTCGTCTTACCTCTAAACCTAT
>JALRIJ010000124.1 GCA_023255485.1 Flectobacillus sp. | reverse complement strand
CCAGAAGCAGGATGAACAAATGTTCTAGCAAACTGAGCTGATTGTAAGGATTTTAATAACATAGTCCAACGTAGATGTAGTGCTTCTAAGAGTAGAAGAGACCACTCTAGAGGAGCTTCTTTACCATCAGCTAACTCTGCCCATAATTGTTCCTCATAAGGTTTTATGATAGGAGTGTCCTCAGTAAGGGCCAACTTGAAACGAGTATATGCGTTGAGGTGCGAGTCTGCCAAATGGTGTACCGTTTGACGCACAGTCCATCCTCCTTCACGATAAGGCTCGTTTAATTGTTCCTCTGAAAGCCCTCCAATAGCAACTTTCACTATCCTTGGGTGGGCTGCTATATCCGCTATCCACTCCTCTAACTGACTATTGGAAATAGTTACTGGTTTTTGAAAAATACCAATAGGGTATTTTAATTTTTCTAGCATTTCAGATTGCATGACAGTACGTTTAAATTGGACTTTATTAATATTACCCTGCTGAAAATGAGTGTTTTACTCTATTTATTGACAAGTATTTTTTCTGTATTTTTGTAAAGATATAAAAATCAAAGAAATATAATTTATTTTATATTATTTGCTGAAACTACTCGTTACTTTTACCGAAATTTGTAGTCTTAATATCAACTAAAGTAAAACAGCAAACTTCCTTTTGAATACTTATCAAAGAACAAGTTTAGGTGTTTTTTTTGCAAGATGTTTACAATCTATTAAAGAGCTTTATTCTTCAGCAAAGAAAAATCTTTTGTAGATTTGACAATAGAATTGTATTTTTACGTTAAATCTTACGAAAAATACAAATTTTTTTGAGATTGTTTTTGGATAATTTTTAAAACCTTTTCCTTTTAGGGAAAGGTTTTATTTTTGCATCAATAGCCCAAAACCTTCTTTAAAATGGCATTTTATTGCCGAATCTATACTTTCCCCATCCACCTTGCAAAATATCAAAAATCAATTTTATAGAAAAATAGCATAAAATCAACTATTGAACTATTTTGATATTATTTTTCTTTATACCAACCCTATACTTCATTTAGTTTAAAAAAAAATTAAATAAATTATATTATTATTTCAAAATAAGGATTACCTTTGTCGAACAAAAAACAGAAATATCCAAAAACAATAACTATATATAAGCGAGTAGTTTAGCACCACATGCTGAACTGCTCGTTTTGATTCAACGACATTATATAGGGTTGTAAATATCACCCCACTAACTATATTTTCTTATTAGAAATAACGATATTGTTTGATTTACAGTTTGATTACAAAACCTCCCCCAGCTATTTAACCTTGAAAAAAGAAAAACCTCGATTCATTCGAGGTTTTTTGTTTTTTCTAACTTCGCTAAAACATCTCCTACTTCTTTTTCCACTGATATTCCTCCCTCACTTAGTCGTTGTAAATCACTCAACAATCTTTCTAAGAACTGTTGATTAGCTTTCGATTTTTCCTGAACAGGACGGTGTGCTAAGGCTCGCTGTATTTTTCCCCAGTCTTTAGTCCACTGAACCAATGCCTCATCAAAATAGGTTTCGGCAAAACGTTCATAAATATATTGCTCGGCAACGTCATTTGGATGAATCATATCAGCCTTATAAAAACGATAGTCTCGCAAATCATCCATCATCAATTCATACGAGGGAAAATATTCGACATCTTCATAATCCGAAACGAGGTAATGGCAAGCCGCCCTCAAGATTGCTTTTGACACCTGATTTTCGGGTATTCCATCTTTCGTATGTCGAACAGGAGAAAGCGTCAGGATAATACGCAAGTTGGGATTATGCTCTTTTAAGGCTTTATAGGTACTCGCAAAGGCTTTACAAATATCTTTTACACTCAATAAATCTCGCTCAAATAAATGAGATGGCATCTTGTGACAGTTTGCCAAATAACTAGGAATTCCCTTCAGTTGATAAACAAAAGACGTTCCAAATGTAATTACTAGCACATCTAAAGAAGCTATTTTACCTTTTACATCTTCTATCGTTCCTTGTAACTGTTCTCTTAATGCCTGCTGACTTTCCGCATAAAATTGCGAATGAAAGTCATAATGATACCACCTATCTTGATGAAAGGCAAACAATCGCTCATCTGGAATAGAGTACAGAGGATGTATTAATTTAAAAATGCTAATAGGATTAAAAAGGGTACCAAAAGGATTGACAGACACTGAGATTTTTTGCTCTTCCAAGCGTTTACCAATGACATCTGAAAAACATGAACCGAGTGTCATGATTTTAGTGCTACGTGTAAATTTATGTACCGTAGGTTCAATGGCAAATTGGGTTCTAAATTCCATGAGTAAAAATGATTACGTAAGAGCAAGCGACGAACTAAATATATAAACAGGCAACTTAAAAAAGCTACAAACAAAGTAACTTTTTGCATCCAACCTTCAAAATAACAGCTTATAGCAATAAATTACACAAAAAAATAAAACAATTTAATTTAACATATTGTTTGAAAAATAAGCTTTACATAAGACGTAGCTATCATAATTATTTTTTTAATCGTACTTATGGCAGTGATTATTTTACTAATTCCACTTTTAAAACACCATTCAATATGTCGTTTTCTTTCGCAACAATTGGCAACTATAGCAACGTTCATTTAACATCGCCCCTACTTGCAGGCTTAGAGTTTATGACACGTCCTGTTCTCCTCCCAGCCGATTTACAAGAAGATTTCGAGATGTTGATTCGTTTTCATAAAAAGCAACAATGGCAGTTTGATATTACCCGCCTAAGTGACTTTCTTCGTAACCCCAAACATACCATTGTCTTGACAGACCCTCTTCAACATATTCAGTGGGTTAATAAAGGATTCAGAAGTATGACTGGCTATGAAGCAAAAGAAGTGCTTCATAAGCGTCCTTCCTTTTTACAGGGGCCAAACACAGATTTAGTCCTGCGACAAGAAATCAGAAATTGCCTGTACAATAAGCAAACATTTGACGGAAATATTGTCAATTATCGTAAAAATGGGGATACATATCTTTGCTGTGTCCGAATTGAACCCATTTTTAATAGAGAGAAAGAACTCACTAATTTCATCGCTTTTGAATATGAAGTAGCCTAATATCGTAATGTTAATCTAGGTGTAAGCCGAGTAATTGTCAAGTGCAAGAAGATAACATTCTGAAAATAAACACGTTACAGAACACAAGCACTCATGACCATTTTTTTTACAAAAATAAGCACAAATACTTAGTGAACTTATGAGTATTTATACTAACTTTGTCATAAGATTAGTTATTCAACAAGCGAGTAATCGCTATTGAATTGTAAGACTTTAACAGAGCGAAGTGATTGAACACCCCCCAATTGTTCAATCACTTTTTTTATGCCCGTCAATCTCTCCTCATTTCGTTTCCATCGTCCCCTCCTTGATTCAAAGTATAATTAAATAGCCATCCAATTGTTTCTATTCAACAATCGTCTCAATTTCTTGATTTTCGCTAATTAATCCTTCATAAGATTAGGGTATTTTTTTATATTTGGACTTTCGTGCAGTGGTGGAAGTCTTCATTTCTGGACAAAGCGAGTATTTTTTATTGTACATATTAGCCATTTATACATTTTTTAGATAACGATATTATGAGTAGATTCACGGGGGCTGAGAAGCTACGCTTACAAACACGAGCAGACAATAAAGGTTGGAAGAAATGGGGGCCTTACCTCTCTGAACGTCAATGGGGAACGGTTAGAGAAGATTACTCCTCTAATCAAGATGCTTGGAATGCAGTATCGCATGATATGGCTCGTTCTAAGGCATATCGTTGGGGTGAAGAAGGTATTGCAGGGATTTCAGATAATAAATCGCATATTTGCTTTGCCATGGCTTTCTGGAATCATAACGATCATATTTTAAAAGAACGCCTCTTTGGCTTGACTGGCAACGAGTCCAATCATGGCGAAGATGTTAAAGAATTATATTACTACTTGGATTCAACGCCTACGCACTCCTATATGAAGATGCTTTATAAGTATCCTATCAATGCGTATCCGTATGACAAATTAGTTTCAGAAAGTAGAAAGCGTTCAAGATTAGAACCTGAATATGAACTCTTAGATACAGGCATCTTTGACAACGACGAATACTTTGACATTTTTATTGAATATGCGAAGGGAGATGAGCAAGATATTTTAATCAAAGTAACCGCTCATAACCGTAGTGCCAAAGCGGCTCCTCTTACCATTTTACCTACTATTTGGTTTAGAAATACGTGGTGTTGGGGTTACGAAAACTACAAATATAAACCCATGCTAACGGGGGTTTCTAATAAAGCAGTAGAAGTAAATCACAAAGGAGTTGGACACTTTAAACTATATGCTGAAAGTGCTGATTCCTTGTTATTCTGCGACAATGAAACCAATTACGAACGTTTGCACGGTATCAAAACGACGATTCCCTATACCAAAGATGGGATAAACGACTACATCGTCAACGATAAGACAGACGCTATCAATCCGAATGCTATCGGAACAAAGGCTTCAGCTCAGTATGCGAAAATTATCCCTGCTGGAGAAAGTGTTACTATTCGTTTGCGTTTAGTTGATCACTCTATCTCTGAACCGTTTGGAGGATTTGACGATACCTTTGATAAACGCATCCGTGAAGCTAACCAGTTTTATGATGAAATTCAGAAAGATGTTGTTGACCCAGAACTAAAACTGATTCAACGCCAAGCGTATGCGGGTATGCTTTGGACAAAGCAATGGTATTACTACAATGTCAATGAATGGATGAAAGGCGACCCATCAATGCCTGCTCCATCCTCTCACCGTAAGTTTGGTCGAAATAGTACTTGGGGGCACATGTATGCTGCCAACATTTTGTCGATGCCAGACAAATGGGAATACCCTTGGTTTGCCGCTTGGGATTTAGCCTTTCACACCTTACCATTGGCTAGGGTCGACCCCGATTTTGCTAAACGTCAATTAGCTGTTATTCTTCGTGAGTACTATATGCACCCAAATGGGCAAATTCCTGCCTACGAATGGTCGTTCTCGGACGTAAACCCTCCTGTTCATGCTTGGGCTACTTGGAAGGTCTACGAAATCGACAAAGAAATTAATGGAAAAGGAGATATTACTTTCCTTGAACGTATTTTCCATAAACTATTACTCAACTTTACTTGGTGGGTAAACCTTAAAGACGAAGGCGGTAATAATATCTTTGGAGGTGGTTTCTTAGGAATGGATAACATTGGAGTGTTTGACCGTTCAGCGTCATTGCCAACGGGTGGCCACTTAGAACAAGCCGATGGAACAGGCTGGATGGCAATGTATAGCTTAAATATGTTGCGTATTGCCGTTGAAATTGCCGTTGAACGCCCTGTTTACCAAGACATGGCTTCTAAGTTCTTTGAACACTTCTTACACATTGCAGGAGCGATGCAGTCAATGGGTGAAGGCGATGTTGGACTTTGGGATGAAGAAGACCAATTCTACTATGATATGTTACATTTACCAAACAATAAATCGAGTCTATTGAAAATCAGATCAATGGTTGGCTTGATTCCTTTGTTTGCTGTGGAAGTACTTACTCCTGATATGCTTGCTAAATTACCAGATTTCAAACGTCGTGTTGATTGGGTATTAGCTAACCGTCCAGACTTAGCAGGTTTGATTTCTCGTTGGTACGAAGCGGGAAGAGGAGAAAATCGTCTACTTGCCATCTTGAGGGGTCATCGAATGAAGATGATTATGAAAAGAATGTTTGATGAAAATGAGTTTTTATCAGATCATGGGATTCGCTCTTTATCAAAATTCCATAAAGATAATCCGTACAAATTTAATGTTCATGGTGAAACCTTACAGGTTGACTATGCTCCAGCGGAGTCAACAGGTAGTATGTTTGGCGGGAATTCAAACTGGAGAGGCCCAATTTGGTTTCCAATGAATTTCTTAATTGTGGACTCTTTATTAAAGTTCCAAACTTACTACGGAAACGATTATGAGGTAGAATACCCAACTAATTCGGGGAATATGGTAAGCATAAAAACAGCTGCATTGAGTTTATCAGACCGATTGATTAGTTTGTTTAGAGAAGATAAAGATGGCAATCGTCCAATGTATGAGAAGTATGAGAAGCTTCAATCTGACCCCAACTTTAAGGATTTAATTCTCTTCCCAGAGTTCTTCGATGGCGATACAGGAAAAGGCTTAGGAGCTATTCACCAAACAGGCTGGACAGGTCTTGTTGCTGAATTAATCTTGAGTGTTAGCAGAGCAGCCAAGAAAAATGTAGAAGAAATTATGTAAGTCATAAAAAAGCCGTTTTGAAGATGATTCAAAACGGCTTTTTACTTTTATCAGTTTTGTACCTCCTAGTGTTTGAAGTGACGTACACCTGTCATGACCATTGCAAGACCATTGGCATCACAATAAGCCACAGAATCTTTATCTTTAATAGAACCTCCTGGTTGAACTACCGCTGCAATACCCGCTTTGTGAGCAATTTCTACACAGTCAGGGAAAGGGAAGAACGCATCCGAAGCCATTACACTACCATTCAAATCAAAACCAAATTCGGCAGCTTTTTCGATTGCTTGTTTTAACGCATCTACACGAGAAGTTTGTCCTACACCACTAGCCAATAATTGACCTTCTTTTGCAAGGATAATCGTATTTGATTTTGTGTGCTTACATACTTTCAAAGCAAACTCTAACGCTTTCAATTCAGAAGCAGTAGGAGCTTTTACAGTCACCGTACGCATTTGCTCAGCTGTTTCTGTTGATAAGTCTTTATCTTGTTCTAAAACACCATTAAGCAATGTTTTGAACATTTTCTTACCAAACTCAACGTTATTACGCTTTAAGATAATTCTATTTTTCTTCGATTTTAATACTTCCAATGCTTCTTCTGTATAGTCAGGAGCAATCAAAATTTCAAAGAAAAGAGAATTCATTTCTTCTGCTGCTTCTTTATCTACCGTACCATTCGTAGCTAAAACACCACCAAAAGCAGAAATTGTATCACAAGCAAATGCATTCAAATACGCTTGTTTCACAGACTCAGCCGAAGCGACACCACAAGCATTTGTATGCTTGATGATTACGAAAGAAGTTTCCGTAAATTCATCTAACAACGAAATACAAGCATCTACATCTACTAAGTTATTGTAAGACAACTCTTTTCCATTTAATTTCTCAAATAGAGCCGCTAAATCGCCATAGAAAGTAGCCGATTGGTGCGGGTTTTCTCCGTAACGAAGTGTTTGAGTTGGTAATGACTTAAAGTTGTAAATATCTGTTTTATTACCCGAGAAATACGCATGAATAGCTGTATCGTAGTGAGACGACGTACCAAATGCTAACATTGCAAAACGCTTACGGTCTGCTAAATCGGTACCACATTCTTTTGCTTCTAACAACGCTAACACCTCTGCATATTGCGTACGAGAAGAAACGATTAACACATCGTTGAAGTTTTTAGCAGCTCCACGAATTAATGAGATACCACCAATATCAATTTTCTCAATAATATCATCTTCTGAAGCACCACTTGCAACCGTTTCTTCGAACGGATAAAGGTCAACAATCACTAAATCAATCGAAGGGATTTCAAATTGTGCAGCCGTTTGAACATCACTCTCGTTATCACGACGATACAAGATTCCACCAAACACTTTAGGGTGCAATGTTTTTACACGTCCACCAAAAATGGAAGGGTAACTAGTTAAATCTTCTACTGCTGTTACAGGAATACCCATCTCTTCGATGAATGTTTGCGTACCACCTGTTGAATATAATTTTACACCATTCTTGTGTAACAACTCAACAATTGGAGCAAGACCGTCTTTGTAATAAACCGAGATGAGGGCTGATTGAATTTTTTTCGATGACATTTTTTGTAATTACGTTATCTGTACAAAATACTTTTTATCCTAGTACTAAATCTACTCATAATCAAGGATTAAGCGTAGTAAATAGTAAATCCTGAAAGTGGATTTTTCAAAGAGAGTGCAAAATTAATACAATTTGTATTTTTCAAAGTACTTAAAGCAAACTTTCTGGTAAATAAATCGCTAAAAAGGTTAAAAATAGTGAATTAACTCTTTTCCGTTCATTATCTAGATTAGCTATTTATCGCTATTTTGCAGAGATAGGCCAATCTTGCGTCTATAAGAAATTATATTTATCAAAAAAATTAATAATTTTGGAGGTATCTTTTCACTAAGATTCTAAGTATTTGTAAATTAGTCCACTCATAAGTAGTTTTCTCCTCATCTTGAAGGACACACTTCCTTTTTAATTACAGCATCATGAATGAAATGGAAATCGCAGAAAGTACAAAAAACAGTAATGGTCTTCTTAAAATAGCCCTAGGTATTGCGATGTTATTAATTGGGTTTCTAGGCTACTTCTTATATGATACTGCTAGTCAGAATCAGATTCAGAAGGATACTCTTTCTCAAAAAGAAGAAGAATTAGCAATTACCATGGCTCGCCTCGACTCTGTGTCGAATCAACTTGATCTTAAAATCACAGAAGTTACTCAGCTAGGTGGTAAAATCGCTGATTTACAAGCCATCAGATCCCATGTTTTACAACAGAAAGAAACGATTAAAAATGACCCTACTTTTAATCGACAAAAGTATGAAGCTCAAATTCAAGAATACATCAAACTCTTAGAGGATAAAGATGTGGAGATTGCAAAATTAAGAGCCGAAAACATTGAGTTGAATGGTAAAGCTCAGGCTATGAGTCAAGAAGTTCAAACGCTATCGCAAGAAAAAGAGGGGATTAGTAAACAAATGACTGGTCTAAAGGATGAAATAGATCAGGTAAAAGCTAAAAACACCCAACTAAGCCACAAGATTACTTTAGGAGCTCAACTAAAAGCCATCGACTTTAAAATCGATGCTTTAAAAGCCAATGGAAAGCTACAAGAAGGAGGAATGTATAAAGCGAAGAGGGTAAACCAAATCAAAATTAGCTTTGCTCTAGCAAGTAACCCACTGACAGAAGAAAACACAAAAGATATTTTTGTTCGAATTATTGACCCAGAAGGAGCTGTAATTGCAGATAATGTTAATGTATCTGGAGTTTTCAGTCAAGATGGAAAAGACATTGCCTATACGACTAAAACCAATATCCTATATAGTAATAATAATCAGAAAGTAGAAATTCTATATGCTCGAGGGCAGGTCTATGCTTCAGGTTTATA